>JARLGN010000069.1 GCA_031292775.1 Acidobacteriota bacterium
CATCCGGAAAAAGTCTTTCTGGCAGATTCACGCCGGCGCGTGCATCTGTTTCGCAACATAATGGTTAAACCCAACCTCAGCGAGGCGGAAGCTGCGTGCAAAGAGCTTTTCGAAGGTGTGGACTTCCAGCGGCTGCGGCAAGCGTTGGGCGCCAGGGCGCTCTTCTTAACGCAGGGTCCCAAGGGCGCGCTGGTGCTCGAAGAAGGCAAGGAAACATGGTCCAAGGCGCGTCCCGTGGATAAGCCCGTGGACATTTGCGGTGCAGGCGATAGCTTTGCCGCAGGCACGGCGCTGACGATGGCGGTGACCCACGACCCCGTGGAAGCGGCCAGCTTTGGCAATATTGTGGCCTCCATCACGGTGATGAAAAAGGGAACCGGCACCGCTTCACCACAGGAAATTCTGGCTGCCGTGCGGAAGGATTAAGCAGAATCACAGGCCGTCCAGCGATGCGACGAGCGGCCATTCACAGTACATGACTTCACGGAAACATGCCTTGAAGAGGCTGGGCTTGCCCAGCGGTACGGCGCTCACACGGCCACTTCATCTTTCGTAGAGGCTGGCTTTGACAGGAGCGGAATAACTCCGCGTTGCTACATTCAGGTCTTCAACGTGAACGTGGCGTCGGCTGGACAGGCCGGGAGCATCTCAGGAACACCCGAATCCGCTCGTGACGGTAAATGCCACCGCATTGCTACCCACCGAGTTTACCGTAACTACGACATTGCCTGATGTGGTCGAGGGTACCTGCACGTCGATGCTGGTGGCGCTCCAACCGCCCGGGATTACAGTGGCGTTGACCCCGTTTATCGTTACAGTACTATTCCCCTTCGTCGCGCCGAAATTCGTGCCGGTAATGGTGAGCCCCACCTGCGGCGGCCCTTGGGGTAGTGACAAACTGGTGATAGTCGCGGCCGCTCCGTTGATGACCTGACTCAAAGGGTCCGAGACGCGGGCGTAGCAAAGCCAACCGCCGGAGTAGGAGGCGGTGATCGAGTGGGTCCCGGGAGCCAGGGTGGAGACTTGCAAGTAGGCGTATCCCGTATTGAGGGTCGCCGTGCCAAGCACGGTACTCCCGTCTAAGAAAGTTATGGTCCCGGGGCACGGGGCAATCACCTGGCCGGTAAGGTTTATCGGTTGCCCGGCGTTCGCAGGATTGGTATCTGAACTTATCCAGACATTTGTATATATTTGGGCTCGGGCGACCGTCGCCGTCGCGATAAGAATCCCTAATACTAAAAGCAGGTTGGCGATAGTTTTGCGCATACCATCTCCTTCAGCCGTTCATTTCGGGCGGTTTGGCTTTCCTAACCGCCCGGCTCGGGGAAGCTTGCTCGTTTCCCTCCCTGACGCCACAGTTCGGGTTCTCGAAGCCTTTTGTTGCGAATCCGATTCCATGCATATCCTCAAAACGCGGAGTTTTCTACTGGGTTACGGTCACCGTAAGCTGGTTTGATTTTACCCAGGTTTTGGTTTCGTCATCCCAACGCCGCACTTGAAGCGTGTACTGGCCAGGCTTGCTCAGGTCATACAGGTCGCTAACCGTAATAACTACACGTCGCTCGTCCCCCGGCATATAAGACCCACCCCGGACATCCTCTCTGCCATGCACGGCGTTAGGACCTAAGAATCGTGGTGGAACGTCGCCGCGATTCCCCGCCTGCCGGCCAAGATCCGTTTCCGGCGGTGTTCCGCCTTGGCTATCCTGCACGTCAACCCTATAGAACCGCTGCAAGTCCCTCTTATCTCGCGCCGTTCTTTGGTTCGTAAAGTGATCGGAAATATTCTTGGTGGTAACGTCTAGTGCCACATGGCCGCCCGGAAATACTGAGAGTCCGCCAACTGTCGTAATCGTGACAGCAATCGGGGGTTGCCGGGGTGGGATGGCGGCGGCAGCCGCGAGGTGGGCCGCATCTGCGGGTACAACCGTCACCGTGATCGTGTTCGATTTCATAACCTCATTCCCCCAAGGCTGAAGAAGTTGAATTGTGTACGCACCCGGCTTGGTCAAATCGAATATGTCAGATGGAACCCGTTCCTTGATGGTGATGCTCTTGCCTGGCTCTATCGGTTGTCCGCTTTGGCTCCCACGCGGGAAATCAGATGGGCTGAGACCTTCACCTAGAAGGAGCGCTCTCCCCCTCGCGGTTAGAGGCCGGTTACCCGCGCTATCGCGAACGTCGAATTTCCTGTAGTAGATGGGACCCCAGGTTAGGTAGGCTTCCAGGCGTTGAGAGTTGTTCTTAACCGTTACTTCCACCGCCAGGGGAGACCCAGCCTGCACGTCCTCATCAACCGCCCGAATCGTCAACAAAAATGGCGCCGGCACCGTCTGGGCTGGTGGGCCTAGTTGAGCCCGCGCGGTGCAGACGCCCGCAAGAATCGAGCCGGCCACGAAAAGACTCAATGCTATCCTCATAGACCCTCCTTGAATCAAGTTCTATTGCTCAGCGAGCGTCGCTAGGCTATTGTCAACGTGCCCACGCCTCCTCATTTGGCGGCGCTATTTCCGGATGAGAACAACATCCCCGCTGTATCAGACCTTACCCACCGGCTATTGATTTACCCATTGAATAAAGTCCGTAGCGTGAATTGTTGACTGCCATGAAGGGTACGTGGTATCAGGTACAAATACAAAACTGCTGTGCGGCGTCTGTGATGAGCAACCTAGCGTCCAATTCGTCTCGGTGCTCAACTGCAATGTGAGAGTATTGACCGCATCGCCGCAAGCGGTCCAGCTTATATGCCCTAACGGAACCGGGATCGACGCACACTGAGTAGGGGAAGCGATATCGCCGTAGGTGTTGGCGGGTTGACAACTCGCCGTTCCGATGGCCGGGTCCCACATAAGATAAACTGTCGAAGAGTAGTTTTCAGAGTATTCGGCGTCCTCCAAAATGGTCCGCGGATCGTCGAAGTATCGAGAGCCACTCTGATAGGGATAATAAGTGTCAAGTACAGTGGAATAAATTCCCCCAGAAGGCGAAACCTGCCCGGCAAAATGGCCAGTCCATGTACCCTGACCGTCGAGCTTGCGAAACGTCATGTTCGTAAATACTTGGACCCAAGAGAGACTGTAAAGGTTGCCGTTCCAAGGGGGTGTGGTTGGCGCAGTCCAATAAGCTTGAAGCCATAAGCCGTAACCACTGGATGAGGCATATTGTCCTAGTCCCATCCATGGATTATTATAACTATCTCCGTAAACGGTAACGGGCGAAAAGGGATCTCCGGTGTAGCCTGGGTCGAGTGTTACATTTACACCCGTCGGCCCGCTGGCAGTGAAGGTTACATATGCGGTGGCTTGGCCGCCACCCTGAACGGTGTAGGTGTAAGTGAAGGTTTCAGAATCTGGTGCGAAGAAAAAGAACTTATTGAAGTCACAACTCGAAGCTATTCCACAAGAGGTGCCAGTGACCTGTGTCAATGATCGGGTATAGTTGCACGGAGTCTGGTTTTCCGCTGGCCCGCATCCTTGCGGAGTAGCCACAACGCTGAAACCAGCCACAGTCTTAGAGCTATTGGGCTGAATCGGCGACCAAGATTCGCTTGTTACCTGGGACAAGGGTACGGACGAAGGAATACACGCCGTGAAGCCAACCGGCGCACCTACTAAGATTGGCACTGACTGGTTGGTGATATTCTGTGCATTAGGGTCGCTACAGAGGTTCGCGCCTTCCGTATTTGGCCCCATAAGGATTTGCGGGGCGGGCGGCGGGCCCTGCACGGGATTGATGGTAACAGTTCCATTGGCGGAATTCTGAACGGGTGGATTCCTTTGGGCAAAGCCGGTGCCGTTGTAACCCTGGGAAGTTACCGTAATCACTAACGGTCCGCTGGCGTTTACCGAAGTCACCATCTGCGGACAGGTGATTTGGGCGTAAGCGCCATTGTCCGAAGCCTGCATATTCTGGCACTGAGCGCTGGCGGGACTGATAGTCAACAGAGGATTGGTGCCGAAACCTGTCCCGCTAATGACGACTCTGGGAGAGGTGCCGGCATCCCACGAACTTGGGGCAATACTGGATATACTCGGGGGAGGATCATAAACATTGAAAGTGGCCCCATTGCTCGTGCCGAAACGGTTTGACAGCGTCAACGCCAGGTTCCCTGTGCTGGCATTAAGAGCGATGGAATAATTTACAGTCACCGGCGAGCTGTACCCGCTTGCCGAGTTAAAAGTAAAACCCGCCCCAGCGATACTTGGGTCGATATCATCGGTAAACGGATCAATCAGGTTATCGCCGTAAACATTGATCGCCACTGAGGTCCCCACCTGCGCGGAAAAGGGATCGATGGTGGTAATGTACGGCGTGCCCGCAACGACCGAGGCATTAGTGCTGTCGATGCTCCAGAGGTCGCAATCGCCGTCATCGAGATAATGGTAGCTTACCAGCAGGTACGTGTTTCCCAGCTCTACGCTATCCGCCATTTCGATAGCAGCGATACCCATTTCGTCATCCTCGTCCCAGGCTTCATCAATTACGCTGTTGTTACTGTAAAGGTAGCTCTCCACATAAGCCCCATACCCATCCCACTCACCATAATAAAATATCTGCGTCTCGCCATATGTGTCGATCTCGTAATCGCTGGTCGAGGCCAAGATGGCGGAAATGCACTCGATCGTTTCCTCCTCATACTCAATTTCATGAACCTGCTCAATATTCTGGGCGGCCGCGGGCTGGCAGAATCCGGCTAGCAGAACTGCCAATGCCAGTAGGTAAGATGCGCCACGGAGGGTGCATGTCCATTGCTGCGGTGTCATTGGCGCCCCTCCTTGTTGTTTTGCACAGCTTGGATGAGGTGCTGCCTTGCTTGGTCAAGGCTTGGACCGGGGGGAACGTTTTGCACCGTTACATTGCGGGCAAAGTCGTTTTGCAGAAACGTTTCCAATTGAGCGGCAGCTCCGGGGCCGAGAGCGGCTTTCAGGTTGGCCACCTCCGTCTGGATAACGGCTTCGTGTTGTTGCGCAAGCGCCTTCAATTCCGGCGGAAAGGGTCCCCACGGATGGGAAGTGCCTGGGTACGGTGGCGCTCCCTGGTGTCCGGCAGCGATGATGGCTTTCGCCTGCGCATCCACGGCCTTCAGGTTCACCTGGAGCCGCTGCGCAGTTGACCGCACCACGGCGAACTGCGCGTCCGTGAAGCCAAGCTTTTGCTCAAAATGGTTGCTGAGCCAGGAGCCGTTCTTTCCACTTGCCATGCGCTGGGCCGCAACCTGGTCCAGGTGATTTTGATACATAAGAAAGTGCCAGTACAGGTGTGGCAGGGAAACACGAGCACGGGTCCCGCCCGCCGGCACGGGACTCGCGGCTTGACCAAAGGCAAAAGAGACCACCATGAGGCAGAGCACCACATTGCCCAGCCCCCGAGCACAAATACGTCTTATGACTATTGGAAAAAAGAGTGGGACAAGATTGGTAAGCATCGGGCACCTCCGAAGAATGAATGCCAACGACGTGCGCGATCGTACATCCCCCCCCCTGCCACGTGTCAACAGATATATCTCATATTTGCACAGTAAGTCCCAGGGTAATTATGTCATGTGGCATAGTATGTCATCCCCTAAGATTTGGATTGTCGTCGTTTCCAGCAATTCGGCAAAAACAGGGTACTCTCTAACCGTGGTTTACAGGTTTTGTGGAGGGAATGCGCCTACACCACGCGCCACATGTCTGCTAAGAATGACAATAATTCATGACCTTGCAATTTGCTGGGCTCTACGCTTATAAGTTAGATGATTCTCCGGCTGGCGCTTAAAAAGGGGGGCATTATCATGGGCAATTATTCCATTTCGAAGAAGAAAGTCGAAGGTCACGCAACTTATCATCTGAAGGACAACAAGCAGAAAATGTCTTTCAGCCTGGCGCTGGATATCGGCAACTGGGGTTACAGCCTCAAGGTCAAGGGCAAAGAGGTTTTCTACGTCCCCGAATCATTCGAGAAGTATATCAAGGCGGGTGGACTGGGTGGCGGCAGCCCGCTGATGGCGCCATTCGCCAATAGGATTGATCGGGAATATTACTTTTTCGAAGGCAAGAAATATCTTCTGAATGGTGAGCTGGGAAACTTCCTTCGCACTTCACCCACCAACTTTCCTATTCACGGCCTGCTCTCACACGACACTCGGTGGGAAGTGGTCAAGACGAACACGTCGGATTCCACCGGTGCGGCGATTACTTCGCGAATGGAATTCTACAAGTATCCCGACCTGATGGCGCAGTTCCCTTTCGCCCACGTTCATGAAGTTACCTACCGCCTCAAGGGGGGAAAATTGGAATGCGCCACGAAGATCACCAATGTGGGTAATTCCAATATGCCCGTCCATTTCGGCTACCACCCATATTTTCTGCCCGACGGGCCGCGCGAACAATGGACGCTGCACGTGGCCGCACGGCAGCATTGGGTCGTGCCGCCGGAACTGATTCCCTCCGGCGAATTGGAGCCGGCGGAGCAGTGCCTGCCCGGCTGCACGGGAACACTGCCACTGGGCGACACTTACATTGACGCAGGGTTCACGGATCTGATTCGCGACGCGGATGGATTGGCTCACTTTTGGGTGGCCGGCCAAAAACACAAAGTGGAAGTGGCGTTTGGCCCGGAATTTACCACCGCCGTTTGCTTCGCACCCCTGAAGTGGCAATACGTCTGCATTGAACCGCAGACAGGGCCGACCAACGCCTTTAATCTGAAACATGAGGGGAAGATTCCCAGCCTGCGGGTCCTCGCCCCCGGGGACACGTTTCAAGGGTCGTACTGGTTTATTCCCACGGGGTACTGAGGCACGGCCGAGCATTGCGGGGGCGACCCTTGCGGTTGCTCCCGGCGGGCACGAGGTCCATAAGCGCTAAGGTAGTTCTTGAGCTCCCTGGGAAATAACACGCTAAAGGACTTTACCACAGAGGGCACGGAGGTCACGGAGAGAAGACGGAGATGAAACTGCGGGTCAACAAACAAAGAGCTGTGCCCTGCCCGCGCGGACAGAAGCCCTTTTCTCTGTGGCCTCTGTGCGCTCTGTGGTGAATCTTTTCTTCGCGGGTCATCTCGTATCTTAGCGCTTATGGGTACGAGGCCCGCGTCACAATTTCATTTGGCGAACAGTTCCGTTTCCGTCATCTGCGAAACAATATGGCCGATCAGTATGTGGCATTCCTGGATGCGCGGCGTCTGATTCGAGGGCACGCAGAGGCAGTAGCGCGAAACCTCCTTAAGCATGCTGCCGAATTTCCCGGTTAGAGCGACCGTGACCAATCCTTTGGCCTTTGCCACCGCCAATGCCTTCAAAACGTTGGGGGACTTTCCGCTCGTGGAGATTCCCACGGCCACATCGCCGGCTGAACCCAGCGCTTCAATCTGCCGCGAAAACACATTTTCGTAGGCGTAATCGTTGCCGATTCCCGTAAGCGCGGAAGTATTCACGGTCAACGCGAGCGCCGGCAGCGGCGTACGCTCCATTTGGAATCTGCCTACAAACTCGGCAGCAATGTGCTGAGAGTCGGCGGCGCTGCCCCCATTACCAAAGAGCAGAACCTTGTGCCCACTGCCCAACGCCGAGACAAACTCCCGGGTGACATCAGCAATTTGGCTGAGCAGCTCTTTGTCCTCAAGCAACAACTGCTTGACCTTGATGCTTTCCTGGATCAACTTAACGATTAATTCGCCACTGCCATTATCCATGTAAGAACCTCCCCGATGAGCAATGAAATTGGAACTCGTCAACCGCAACAGAAACTGGAGCGCCAGGACGCTGGAGCAGCCGCAAAGATAAATGGTAACACAAAGGCCGCGGGCTTCTGAAATGCAGCATTGCATGAGATCGCATTCAGTCGTACATTATCGGGCGGCGCATAGCCAGATCATCATTTTAGCATTTCATCATCCTCCTCCAACGGTCCCGCGGAGGGCGCGCTGGCGAAGGCCACCCCAAGGAGGCATCCATGTTCAGGCCCCGTTCATGTGGTTACGTGCTTCTGATCCTTACAGCACTGGTTTGCTTAAATGCAAACATCATCGGTCAAAGCAAGCCCAAGGGGGAAATTGATCTGGTGGGATACGCCCATACGGACCTTTCCTGGTTGTGGCCACGCAGTGAGACGATTCACGAGGTCCTTCCCCGCACCATCGAAAGCGTTTTGAAAATGATCCAGGAACACCCGGGCATGGTTTACGCCCAGAGTGCCGCCCAGGCCTATAAATGGACAGAACGCTACTATCCCGACCTTTTTGCCCAAATCTCCCAAAAGATCGCTTCGGGTGAATGGGAAGTTGTGGGGGGATCGTGGACCGAACACAGCACCAACATTCCCAGTGGAGAATCGCTGGTGCGCCAGCATCTCTACGCCAAGCGATATTTCAAAGATAAATTCGGCGTCGACGTCAAAATCGGCTGGCTGCCGGACTCCTTTGGCTTCAACTGGAATTTGCCCCAAATCTACCGTAAGTGCGGCATCAACTATTTCGTAACGCACAAACTGAAATGGCAGGTCGAACGCAACGATCCC
>JARLGN010000511.1 GCA_031292775.1 Acidobacteriota bacterium
AATCATAATATTTTAAGCCCCGTAGGGGCGCTGTCAGCATGACCCGACGGCGCCCCTACGGGGCTTAAGGAATATCGGGGAGGGCGCATTAACCCAAGGCTGGCTCGCCATGGGCTAAATGACCACGCCCGCTTTGCGGGCTTTGGAACGCCGCAAACCGTTTTTTTAACGATGCCCCTCACCCATCTCCGTCGGCTGACGGACTGATGAGCGCACCGATTGCGGGCCCTCTCCCCCGAGGGGGCGAGGGCTGTAGATTTATGGACTATCGCTCCACATCAAGGGGAGGGACGAGCGCGGCAGATTCAATTTCGATGCATCACTACAGACTGAGGTCTTCATAATCAATCATGCAGAAAACCGGACGTCGAGATCTTCTCAAGGGTTTATTCGTGGCAGGCGCCGCATCGCAGATCCCCGCGATATCCGCTGCTGCCAAAGACCGCAATGTAGAAAAGGACTTCACTCTTTCGGTGCCGGGCCTCGACTTGAAGTTTGACACCGGCACTGGCGCGTGGACCGAATTGATCGATACCAAAACCGGCACGACGGTTATGAAGTCGTCCCCGGATTATTCCACCTTCACCCTCACTGTTGACGGGAAGGAATCTCCCTTCCCCAGTCTTCTTCGGCCGCCCGGCGATAACGGACTTACCGGGGCCACCACGGTGAGCGGTTTCAGGTATACCTCGCATTCGGTCATAGACGAAGGCGAATCCATCCTCCTGGCCGTGAATTACCGGCAGGGGCAGTGGACGGCAAGCCTTTTGTTCCGCGTCTCACTAGCGCATCGGCGCATAGAGAGGAGCTTCCGCATTGGTTACGATGGGCCCGGCGAGGCGCTGCTTCGACAGGTTGACATTATCGTGCCAGACATTCTCATGAATGCTGCCGACCTGATCGAACTTCCCGCCGCATCGTTCCCCCCATCACTTACCCCGGCCAAGGTGATCGGCCGCGCGCTCGGGTTGGGCGATCCGGGCATCGCGGCTTTGCGAAACCCTGACACCGGGCGCGCGTTCTTGTTCGGAACCTATTCCGAAACGGAGAGTGGCCGCCCGCGAGTGGATGTTGTGGCCGGCGCTCTGCGGTTTCGCTACTCCGTGCGCATTGCCGCGCGGATGAAGGCGGGCAGGGAAGTGGCCTGGGAACATGATTTCTACTGGCTGCTCGAAGGCGACTGGGCAAGTGTGCAGGATGAATTCCAGCGGCGCTGGAGTGAGATTGACGTCCGCACTCCCAACAACCGCCCGCGCTGGGCAGAGCGTCCGGTCCTTTACGAGACTCAGATTGGCGCAGGGGTTTTCGACCGCGGGAAGACTCTGTTTAAACCCTACCCTACGACTCAATCTCTGATCGACAAGTTGGATGACATCCGCGGCATGGGATTCAATGCCATCCAGTTGATGCCGCTTTCCCCATGTCCCAACTATGCTGTTTACGATTATTTCGACCCGGTTCATCAATTCTGCGGAGAGCCGGGACTGAAGGTCCTGGTGCAGGAAGCGCACACCCGCGGGATGCACGTTATCCTCGACTGGATTGTCCACGGCGTCATCGATAAACAGATTGCCCGCCAGATGATGAAGCAGGTGGGAGCCGTTCCTGACGACCATTATCTGCACACGGGCCTGGCGGATTACGTGATGAATTTCGGTCCCCCGTGGATTGAGTCTGCGCCGGAAGTCAATCCCTTGCGCGCTCAGCACCCGGAATGGTTCATGAAGCTTCAGGATGGAAGCATGGGGCACATTTACACCTGGGCTTTTGACCTGGCGAACCCGGAAGTTCAGAAATACATCATTGAAGCCATGAAGTTTTACGTGCGGGACTACGACGTTGACGGGTTCAGGGTTGATGCGCCGACTTGGAATGGCTTTCCCAACTGGGACCCCAAGGTTCCGTATCGCGCCAGCATGTCGCAAAACGGCGGCATTCGGCTGTTCGATCTCGCCCGTCCCGCGGTGCACAGCGTAAAGCCCAGCGTGATGTTTTACACCGAGGCCATGGGTCCCACGTGGCGTCGAAGCTTTGATGTGAACTACGCCTACGACGAACTGTGGATCATGGAACAACTGCTGGCGTGGCACAAGAACAAACCCCCGGACGTGAAGCCGGATCTCCGTGTGTCTCCGGCCATCCCGCCGGAGGGGCTCTTTATGACCGCCTATCTGTTTCGCGAGTGGCTGGATGGCCGCCGGCGGACCATGCCCAAAGGTTCGCTGACCGTTCACCAGGTTGATTCGCACGATACGTTCTGGTGGCTGCCGTGGGGATACAAGTTCCGGCGCCAACAGTTTGGTCCGGAAGGCTACCGCGCCTGGCTGTTCGCGCTTGCCATGATCGACGGCGGCCTGATGCAATATCCCACGGCGGAAGAGGGCAACGAACAATTCGTGCAGCGCGTCCTTACTTTGCGCGGGGAGCTTCCAGAACTGAACGATGGTGTTTGTGATTATTTGGGGGTAGGAATTTCGAGCGATGCGGTGTTTGCCGTGAGTTGGGAATCACCCTCGGGCTGGGCCGTGCCGTTGACCAACCTGGGGCCAACCAGCGTGGACGTGCGCGTCAGCCTGCCCCATAAACACTTTGCCTGGGAGGAGGACTCTCAGTACCTGGTCCGCGATGTTTTCAACCATCTTCCGGTTAACGGACAGCCGGGTGTGGTCCTTCAGGGAAAGGATTTGGAGAACCTGACGGTGCGCCTGGGCTCGCTGGAATCCGCGCTGCTGGCTGTCCGGAAGATCCCGAAAGTGTGAAAAGTCCTGGTTCTGTGAGTTTGTCACCGAGAGCCAAAGACGATCCCTTGCAACCGCTCTTCAGCAACTCGACGGATCAATAGTCTTTGTTGAAACACTGCGCGACGCGCCTTGGAGTGCGGCGGCTCGACGCCGCCTTGGAATGCGACGGAGACCTACCGTGTCGAA
>JARLGN010000512.1 GCA_031292775.1 Acidobacteriota bacterium
AAAGACCTGATTTTCGTGCCGGGTGCGGATGCTTTCGACTACTTCAGCTTCATAAGCCCAAAGTGTAACGGTGTGGCCCAATTGCGCAAATGTGGCCGCCAAGGCTGTTCCCCAGCTACCTGCTCCGATGGTGGTTATCTTTTTCATGGGAATATGTGCGCAGTCCGCGGGATTGGTGATTTGTGATTCGTAGGTCCCTCAATGTTACCGTAAAACACAAACGTTACATTGTGCCATCACCAATCACTAATCGCCAATCACCAATAGCGGACTCCTGACTACTGACTCCTGACTCCTGACTTCTTCCCCACCTTGCTCTCCGTTCCATTCACAAGCCTGCGAATATTGGCATGATGCATGGAGATGATAATGAACGCGGCGCCCGCCGCGCCCAGAACTATCGGCAGGGGCTGGTGCGTCATTAAATAGACCAGCAGAGGGAAAGCCGCCGTGCCGGCAATCGATCCCAGGGAAATGTAACGCCAGATTGCGACGACAATGCCAAAGACAGCCAGCGCCAAAGCTACTTGCAGTGGAGCGAGGGCAATGAAGACGCCCACTCCGGTAGCGACACCTTTACCTCCGCGGAATTTCAGCCAGAGGGGGAAGCAGTGACCCAGAATCGCCACGACCGACGAGGCAGCAATCCATCGGGGGTTCCCTGAAGTCAGGTGCGACGCCAGCAGGACGGCAAGAATCCCTTTCCCTACGTCGAGGATGAAGGTGGCTATAAAGCCGATAATCCCAAGATTTCGCATCACGTTGGTAGCGCCGATGGAGCCGCTGCCCGTGCTGCGAACATCCACGCCTTTTTGCCAGCGGACAATGAGATATCCAAAGGGAATGGACCCGAGCAGATAAGCAAAGACTGGAGTGAGGGGACCGTGCATCGCTTTTCCTGCAACACGAAGTTCGAAAATCGAAAATCGAAACTCGGGCGATTGGCGGCCAATCTCGAGTTACGATATTCGAACTTCGAGCTCGATTTTCGACCTTTCAGCTTCTGGGAAATCGCATCACTTCCCGGTACTGCGCGCCTTGGGGAGACAGTTTACTTTCAAACAGGAAAAATTCCGACGCTTCAAACTTTCCGAGTGATTGAGCTTCCCGCGCGGCGACGGCCGATTCCAATGCCGGTTGTGGACGCGGCACTTGAAAACGCGCCAGGGTCAGGTGGGGAGCAAAGGCGCGGTCCTCGCGCGCAAACCCGATTTTTTCCATGGCTCCTTCAATCCGCGCGGCGAGTTCCGCCAGAGCCGCCGGCGCTTCGACTCCGGCCCAGAAAACGCGTGCCCGTCGCGCTTGCGGGAAGAATCCGAACCCTTTTACATCCACGGGGAACGGCTCAATCGGGCCGATTTGCGCCAACGCTTCCACCACCTGCCTGGTCTGTGCGTCTGAGATTTCGCCGAGGAACTTGAGGGTCAGGTGTATTCCTTCCGGCCGCGTCCACCGAGCCTCATGGCAGGCGTCGCGAAAACTTTGCTGCGCCGTGGCCAACGCGGTACGAAGAGTTTCAGGCAGGTCGATAGCAATGAAGGCGCGCATGGTTTAAAAACCGGGGCTCGGGATCAGGGGTTCGGGCCTCGGACCGGATATCCGAGCCCCGAATCCCTAACCCCGAATCCCTAATCCCGAATTCTCCTCCGCACCATTTCCAGCGCCATTTGTGACGCCCAATGGCGCACACGGTCGCGGGAGCCGGGAAAGTGGAATTCCCGGACTTGCGTCCCGCGCTCGTCAGCGAGGGCCACGAAGACCAATCCCACCGGCTTTTCGGGGCTGCCACCGGTAGGTCCGGCAATGCCCGTGATGCCCACTCCTATGGACGCGCCCGTCCGTGCCCGCGCACCTTCAGCCAGCGCTTGGGCGACGGGTTTGGAAACTGCGCCGTGAATCCCAATCAGGTTCGCAGGAACGCCGGCCAACCGGGTTTTGAGCTCGTTGGCGTAGCACACCATACTGCCCAGGAAATAGTTTGAGCTGCCGGCAACGCGAGTCAATCGTTCGGCGAGTAATCCACCTGTGCAGCTTTCCGCAACGGCCACGGTCTTCTGCCGCATGATCAGGTACATGCCCACGACTTCTTCCAGGCTCTCGCCTTTGGTGGAATAGACGTGGTCGCCGAGTGTCAATTCGATCTTGTCGCCAAGTTCAGCCAGCCGGGCTTCCGCCTCCTCGTCGGTTGAGGCACGAGCCCGCAAGTGGACCTCAATGGTGCCGAGAGCGGCGAGAATCGTGGTGGAGATGTCCTGGTAAGCGCGATAGATCGGGGCAACGAGATTGTCGACTTCCGATTCCGGCAATCCCACGACTTTGTAAACGCGCGTTTTGATGCGCTCACCGGATGCAAATTGCTTCAAGCGGGGAGCGCAGGCAGCATCAAACAGCGGTTCCAGTTCGCGCGGCGGGCCAGGCAGCAGCACTACGATGCTGTCCTTGTGTTTAATCCAGATTCCGGGCGCGGTTCCGTTGCGATTATCAAGCCATTCGCCGCCCTCCGGCACCTGCGCCTGCCGCAGATTATTCGCCGGCATGGGACGGCCCATGCGCACAAAGCGCTCCTCAATGCGCCGCCGAATTTCGACGGCTTCCTTCAGCGGGCGGCCCAGGACTTCCGCCACCACATCGCGCGTCAAGTCATCTTCCGTCGGACCCAGGCCGCCGGTTAGCACAATTAAAGGCGATCGAGCCAGGGCGCTGCCAAATACCGCTGCAAGGTCGTCCTTGGAATCGCCCACAATGGTCTTGAATCGCACCATGATTCCCAAACTGTTCAGTCTTTCCGTGAGGAAAAGGGAGTTGGTGTCAGTGTGGAGGGGGGTCAGGAGTTCTGAGCCAACGGCGATGATTTCGGCATCCATATTCAGCTATCAGCTTTCAGCCATCTGCTCTTAGCTACTGACTTTCCGTTTGCAGGCCAGTGACTTGCCCCAAGTTGGCGGTGGCCCTACAAGCTGAAAGCCGATAGCTGAAAGCCGATTGCTATCTCACTAGCGGCAATCCCTCGACGCCCAGGGGAAGATCGACCAACGAATCATTGGTGGCGAGAATCAACGAACCCTGCAGGCCAAAGGCCAAGCCCACCAGGTCATATCCGGAGACGACCAGTTCCGCCTTGGCGTCTGGCGTGATGCGAATTACTCCGCGCCTGCCCGCCAGAGAAGCTGTCACATAAAGGTTGCCCTCAATGTCAAAGGCCAATCCCTGCGGCCGCCCCAGGCCTCGGAAATAGGGCGTGACCTCACCGGCCGGGGTCACGCGCATGACGTGATCGAAACTGGACGTGGTGGGCCCCGTCACAAAAAGGTCGCCCGCCGGACCGAAGGCCATATGATATGCCGATACGCTGGGTTCAACCGTGGCGAAAACAAAAATCTGGCGATCCGGGCTGATCTTGAAGATTGTGCCGGTGCGGTCACCCACATAAAGATTTTCATCGCGGTCAAATGCTATCCCCGTTGCCACGCCCATTCCCTGCGCGAATGTGGAGCGGTGGCCGTTGGGTGCCACCTTATAAATCGACCCCTCCATGCGGCTCGATACATAGAGGCTTCCTTCGCGATCGAAGGCGAGGGCGGTCGCGTTCATGACCTCGTTCAAGAAAGGTTGCATGACCCGATTTAAATCGATCTTGAATACCGAAGTCGTGACCTTCTGCCCGCGCGTGCCGCTAAAGGTGGCGTAAATGTTGCCCTGGGCGTCCAACGCCGGATTGGACACGGGATGGAGGTTTTCAGCGATGGTCCTGCCCACCACGACGGAGGCGGACGCACTTAAACCGTTTCCGGTCTCCACGGTCAGATTCCGGCTGACAACATCCCCGGGAACGCGGACAATCAAGCGGTTCGATGCGGTCAAAAGCAGAGTGCCGGGCTGATCGCCAAATCGCACTTGTGGGCGGACGCCGTCTTCCGCAAGGCCCATGCCCCGAATCAGTATTTCTCCCCCCGGAATCGCTGCGCACGGGCTAACGCCAGTGATTAACGGACGGGTCTTGCCTGTCGCCACCGCCTTGTCGACGTGGGGAGCAGGCTTCTCCGCTTGTTTTCCCGTGGTCTTTTCGGGGGAGTGCTCAGGCTTTTCAGTTTTTTTCCACAAGCTCATCGGGTAACCAATCCTATCACGGCTAGCACTGCCAATCCGTACACTCCCGCGATGACATCATCTATCATGATACCCCAGCCGCGAGGAAATCGCTCGGCTTGTCGCGCTGGAAAAGGCTTTACAATATCGAATGTTCGAAAAAGCAGGAAACCGCCCAACAGCCATTTCCAGGTGGCATGGGGAAGTAGCAAAAACGTCAGCATCTGGCCGACGACTTCATCCATCACCACTTGCCCGGGGTCCACACGGCCAAAATAATCTTCCGCTTTGCCCGCCGCCCAAACGCCCAGGGCAAAAAGGACCAGCGAAGCTGCGCCCAGAACGGCAATGGAAGCAGGGCGGTTCAACCGCAATTGCGCCAGCCCCACAACCACGGCAATGCCCACAACGGAGCCCGCGGTTCCCGGGGCAACGGGGAAATAGCCCGCCCCACCTGCCGTGGCAATCCAAATAGCCGGTCCCGCCCGCCGTTCAGTCAAGCTCCCCCTTGGTGTCCGTGGTACTCTCCTCCGCCGCGTTTTCCTCATCGGGATCAAGCGGCGCCGGGACTCGATAGCGTCCCTCCAACCAGTTGTCCAGGTCAATCATCTTGCATCGCTCACTACAAAAGGGGCGGGACGGATTGCCTTCCCACTCGACGCTCTGCTTGCAGATTGGGCAGCGAATGATCATTCCTCAGTTGGATGGAACCGCGGCGGCCGGTTGAATTTGCACCAGGGCCCCAGCCGCCGGCAATTGATTCTCAGGTGCCAGCCTTTCGGCAAAGAATCTTTCCTCAAGGCGTGCCACCAGGTCGTAATCGCCCACTTCGGTAATCGTGGCCCAGCGAAAATCTCCGCGTTGCGGCTCGGACCCCTCGAAATCGTTAATCAGGATGCAGCCGTCGATGCCGGGTGCCTGCCGTTCCATACGTCCCTGATAGAGCAAGTCGGTCTCTTCCGATGGTCCTTCCACCAGCACGGGCAGCGATTTCCCCACCATCATCCGCAGGTTGTGCCGCGAAATCTTTCGTTGCAGAGACATGAGCTGCTTCTGCCGCCGGCGGGCGGTTGGTGCTGGAACTGCATTCGGCAAATCAAAGCTCCGGCTGGATTCCTCGTTGGAATACAGGAATACACCGAGATGGTCAAACTCCGCCGCCGCCGCGAAATCCAGCAGCGCCTTGAAATCATCATCGGTTTCGCCGGGAAATCCCACGATGAACGATGTGCGCAGGGCGACGCCGGGAATGGCGGCGCGAATCTTCTCCAACATGCGCAGGAACTGCTGGCCGTTCGAGCCGCGCTTCATCAGTTTCAGGACGCTCCCGCTGGCGTGTTGCAGCGGAATGTCGAAATACTTTGCCACCTTGGGTGTTTCCGCCACGGCGGCGATTAGCGCGTCGGTGACCCGGTTGGGGTAGCAGTAGAGAAATCGCACCCAAACGAGCTCCGGGATCCTGCCCAGTTCGCGCAGCAGTGTTGGCAAACCATCGCGGAGACCCAGGTCCTCGCCGTAACTGGTGGTGTCCTGTCCCACGATCGTGAGTTCCCGCACGCCCTGCTTTGCCAGGTTCTCCGCCTCGCGGATTACCGAGGCGAAGCGCCGTGAACGAAATGCACCACGCATCTGCGGAATTACACAAAATGTGCACGGGTGGTCGCAACCTTCGGCAATCTTCAAATAGGCGGAATATCCAGGGGTGGAGAGGACGCGCGGGGTGAATTCATGGTACAGATACGGTTCGGCCGGCTTCCCGCCCGTGGGTTGTTGCGGTTGATCTGCACAGGCCAGCAGGATGCTCTCCAGTTCATTTGTGCCGATCACGTAATCGACTTCCGGAATCTGCTGCCGGATCTCGTTTCGGTAGCGTTCCACCAGGCATCCCGCCACCACCAATTTTTTCGCGGCGCCGAATTTCTTGTATTCGGCCATTTCGAGAATTGTGTTGATGGACTCCTGCTTGGCGGGTTCAATGAAGGCGCACGTGTTGACAATGATGATGTCCGCCTCCTCGGGGCGGGGCGTCAGCTCGAAGCCCTGGTTGACCAGGGTCCCCAGCATTACCTCGCTGTCCACGAGATTCTTCGGACAGCCCAGACTCACCATTCCAACTTTGGGCATAAAATTTAAACTTCACACCATTTCTTGAATGCCTTGTTCATAAGAAATCTTAGCACAAGTCGGAGAGACGTGGGACGTGGAGAAGCGTGGGAAGCCGGGGCTGGGGATTCGGGATTAGGGATTCGAAAGGGGCGGGGTTAGCCCGCGCACGCTGTTTACAGGGGGGACTTAAATTATCGGAAAAGCCGCCATATCGCGGGGTGAAGGCCCCGCCCTCACAATACGTCGTGAGAATTGCGGGTTAGGCGCCAGGGATCTATTCACCGGCTGGGCCGGCCCCCCCTCCGACCACGTCATTTTTTGCTTGACGATCATTCAATTATAGGCTACAGTTGTTGCGTGACATGGGGCTTGCCCGGAAGCCGGTGGAATTCATGGACCGGGCAGGAAGAACATTATCATGCCAGTTGCCAGGCTCGATTTTCCGCCTGATCCGGGGCCAAAGGTTGCCATGCCGAGAGCGGAAACGGCCCGCCCCGGCCCTCGAATTTTGTGGCGACTTTGTGTCCCGAACGTGTCCCCTGTGACGAACCCGCCAAAGCTGGTAACATCCTGAAAACAAAGGTCGCAAGAGGGCATTTTTTCATGCCGCGAAGCTGACAACATACAGATAAAAAGCCGGTTACATGGTTTTTTCACAATGCGAAAACAGTATGACAAACTGCCCGGCTGACGACAGGCCCCATTTCTCCCTATGGGTCGGGAAGGGAGCAGGTTCAGCCCGCCCTGTTAGTCCGTTGCATTGATCCCGCGTAACCCTCTGGGAGCTTGAGAACAGCACCACAGAGAATCGCTGAGGGTGGTGAGAAGTCCGGGTTAGGGATTTGCGGTTATGGAAAGAAGTCCCGAATTGGAAGTCTTGGCGCCAATTGGAATGGAATCACTTTTGAATTACTGGGCATCCCCCTGAACTCCAAGTCCTGGATTCCGCATTCCGAATTCCGAAGCGCGCAGCATGAATCCCGGATGTCCCGAATCCCGAACCCCGAATCCCTAATCCCGCGCTCTTCAGTCTCCACCTTGCCGTTTCCAGGTGAGAACCTCATTTTCAGAGGAGGCAGCGAGGAATCGGCTGTCGGGGGAAAAGGTGACATCCAGCAGCGGCTCGCGGCTTTCCTCGAGCGTTTGAAGCAGCGTCCCGTCCTCCGCCGACCACACGCGGACCGTTCTGTCCTCGCCGGCAGAGGCAATCCACTTGCCGTTGGGTGAAAACTCCGCCCGATGTACCGTCCCGATGTGGCCGGCGAGTGTTTGCAAAAGCTTCCAATCGCCCACGGAGTAGATTCGCAACTTGCCATCCTCGCACGCAGTCACCACTTTTTGGGTGTCGCGGGAGAACGCCATGCTCATGACGGTACCTTCATGCCCGTGCAGTTGGTCGACGAACTTGTGGGTTTTCAACTCCACCACCGAGGGATCTGCGCCGGAAGTGGTCTGAATCTGCGCCAGCAAAAGCCAGTGGCCGTCGGGCGAAATCTCGTAGAGATTGGGAATCTGGGTCAGGTCGGGAATGGTGACCCTGCCTCCTTGGCCCGTCAGTGGATTCCATAGATCAAAATTACTATCCTTGTATATTGCCAGGTAGTTGATGGTTGGAAAGAAGCGCGCCGGACTATAGCCGCCTTTGCCGCCAACCACGCTCACCTTTCCTTCCAAATGATCCTCATCCGTATTCCACTCGAAGCTTAAAAGGGGCGTGGGGCTCTTGCCCTTGCCTTTGGCATGAAAGACGCCGTTGGCAAGCATGAATAGCAGATGGGGGGAAAGAAAATTGGCGGAGTGTATCTGGATGTCCGTGATATCAGGAAGGCGGGGTTTTAAAATCTTCTGGATTCCGTCAGTGCGGAGGTTCATCAGTACGAGTTTCTCATCGGAGACAACGGCGAGCAACGACCCGTCAGGCGAGAATGCGCCGGCGGAGGAAAACTTCAAAGCCAGGTGGCCCTCCATTTTGCCGTGACTGACCCACACAGCAGCCGCGGGGGCGGATGCCACTGTCTCAACCTGCGCGCCCAGAATGACGCCGGGCAGGAACAGGGAAGCCACGAGCAACAATGCGGCGCTTATCCTGACGAAACTGGAAACTGGAAACTGGAAACTCGAAATTGGAAACTCGAATTTGGAAACTCGAAAATCGAAAATCGAAAACCGAAACTTGATACAGGTCTTGCGAATTTCGAATTCCGAATTCCGAATTCCCAATCCCAAACATCGGGATTCGAGTTCCGAATTTCCAATTTCGATTTTCGATTTTCGAGTTTCCAAATTCGAGTTTCCAATTTCCAATTTCGCCGTGCCGTTGAAGTTAAACAAGCTCCCCCTTGGAGATGCGGATTACCAACTCGCGGTCGGCTTCCAGAAAGTTGTACTCCGGCAGCTTGGCGCGCGGCGCCCACTCAATCGTCTCAAACACCTGGTTGCGCATTTCCCCGTGAAA
>JARLGN010000513.1 GCA_031292775.1 Acidobacteriota bacterium
CATCAGTTCGGGGGTCTCGTTGGATGCGTAACCGAACATCATGCCCTGATCGCCGGCGCCGCCGGTGTCGACGCCTTGGGCAATGTCGCCCGACTGCTTGTTGATGGTGGAGATCACGGCGCAGGTGTTGGAGTCGAAGCCGTAGAGCGCATTGTCGTAGCCGATGGCGGCCACCACGCCGCGCACCAGGCTCTGGAAATCCACGTAGGCTTTGGTGGTGATTTCGCCGGCGATGACCACCAGCCCCGTGGCGGTGAGGGTCTCGGCGGCTACGCGGCTGTAGGGGTCCTGCTCCAGGCAAGCATCGAGGATGGCGTCGGAAACCTGGTCGGCGATCTTATCCGGATGGCCTTCGGTGACGGACTCAGAGGTAAACAAGAAACGGTCGCTCAACATCAAACTCCTACCCATTGAAGGGATTTAAGTTGGTGGCCTGCCGCGATGGCGGGGTTGCTTTGAACTAACCGGCGCGGAGGGATTGGAATCGCCCACTCCGGCATCGGGGAGACAAGCCCACACCACCAGGTCTGACGCCGGGGGTGCATCCCTTCATGGTAATTGCGAAGAGGGGCTGGCGGCAAAGACTCGCAGCGAAAGGGGAGCATTCAGGGCCCAAGAGGGAATTGAACCATGTGAGATGCAATCCGGGCGCAAATGAGTCGCGTAGTTGGGGCCTGGTTTCAGAGGAAGATGCAGAAGTGAGGCTCCAGGCCGTTGACCTTGTGATTTCGTGCTTTGCCGCCCTTGCGGCAAGAACAAATACGCCGCAAGGATGGGGCCCAAATTGGTAGAACAACAAGCGGCCTGAGACCTAGCGTTTAATCCAGGAAACGGCGTGCGCGACGAAGGCGTGGGTATTGGCGGAGATGGCATGTTGCCCCGGCAGCATCGTGCTCCACCAACCGGAACGGACACCGAAGTAGCGCACGGAGAGGAAACCGGCTATGGTCACGACCAGTGCCAGGAGAGCCGCTCCAGCCCAGCGGAGGCGCATCTCAGCGGCTTCACGCTGCTCGATGCGGGCTTTTCCGACATTGGTGGCGAAGGCCATCCAACCTTGATCGTCGTCGGTCACCTGGCCGGAGGCAACGTAGGCGCTCAGAAACCGTTGGGTCCAGTCATGGGTGTCCAGTCCAAGGGCTCCCACATAACCCCGCACAATGCCTTTGCTGAGGATACCGCCGGGAAGGAGGCGAAATCTGTCCTGCTCAAGGGCGACCAGATGGCGCTGGCTGATCTTGGTAACGGCGGTAATCTCCTCCAACGCGACGCCGCGAGTTAACCGCTCGGTCCGAAGATCTTCTCCAAAACTTCCCATCTGTAGCCCAAAAGGGGGATTGACCCCCGGGAGATTTCCACAACCACAATAAATTGCAAATTTGTTTTGGTCAAAAGATATTCTTCGGCAAGCCGGCTATTTTTCGACACGAAAGTTTAGGTTTGGAGGCACGTTAGAGGTTACTTGTTGATTGAATAATAAATGGCCGCGAGGACTTGCGCAGGGGTCCTGGCTGTGGATTTCCACAGAGACTCCGAGGCAAGGGCGAGAGCACCCGCGAGTTGGAGGGTCAGGTTGGGAACCCAGGAGTCCCGGCTGTTACCCTTGAATGCGAAGGATGCGGGCGTTGTTGCCGCTTCCCGGGAGGCACAGCCAGGCATGAATAAGCTGGTAATCGCCAATCTGCTGCACCGCCCGCTGCGCTCGATTATCAGTGTGCTGGCAGTGGCCATTGAAGTCATCATGATCCTGTCGATCGTGGGCGTCTTCATGGGCATGCTGGACAGCCAGAAGGAGCGCACCAATGGAATCGGCGCGGACCTGGTTGTGAGCCCGTCGAACGCCAGCTTTATGAATGGGGTCGGCGGGGCACCGATGTCTGTGAAACTGGCCGACTTCTTGACCCGGATGCCGCACGTGACCGTCGCCTCCCCGGTCATTACCGACTTCAACATGTCCAATGCGGTCGAGATTCTCTATGGCATCGACTACAAGAGCTACGATTCGCTCAAGCCTTTTGTATTTGTGGCCGGAGGGAAATTCCAGACGCCAGACGACGTGATCATCGACGATCGCTACGCGAGTTCCGGCAAGGGCTACCATGTTGGCGACACGATGATCATCAAGAACCACCCCTTCCGCGTCAGTGGCATCGTGGAGAGCGGCAAGGGCGGGCGCAGGCTGGTGCCCATTGATACGCTGGGCTCCCTGATCGGCTCGGACGGCAAAGCCTCAGTGATCTACCTGAAAAGCGATGACCCGGCAAACGACAGCCTGATTATCGATGAAATCCATGCCACCAAAGGGCTGGAAAATTATCGAGTTCAGACGATGGCGGACCTGATCGGGCTCTACACGCCGTCGCGGTTTCCGGGCTTTGACCTGGCACTTAATGTGGTGATTGGGATTGCCGTGATTGTGGGATTCCTGGTGATCTTTCAGTCGATGTACACGGCAGTGCTGGAGCGGACGCGGGAAATTGGGATTCTCAAATCGCTGGGATCGTCCAAGTTGACGATTGTGAGCGTGGTGCTGCGCGAGACGGCCGTTCTGGCAATTGCGGGGGTGCTTCTGGGCATCGCATCCACATATGGGGTGAGAGAATTGCTCCATATCCGGTATTCCACCTTCAGCTTCGAACTGACCCTTGCGTGGGTTGGTTGGGGAACGCTCATCGCCTTTGCCGGAGCCCTTTGCGGTGCGCTTTACCCGGCGTGGATGGCCGCACGCAAAGACCCCATCGACGCGCTGGCATACGAATAGATTCAGGCCTGAAAACAATCCAAAAGAATTTGACTAAGTAATCGCAAAGATCGCGATTTCGCGCCGTCATTTCAGTTATTGCAGTCGGATAATCGGTGCGCCATATCTTTCCCCTGTCGATTCAAGGTCTTGCGATCATCACCTCGGTGGCTTTGATGAGCGCAATGGCTGTCTCCCCCTTCTTGATGGCCAGATCGCGAACGGCATCTGCGGTAATGATGGCGGTGACGCGCTGGCCGCCGACATCGAGCACGACTTTGGCAAGCAGGCCGTCGACGACGACCTCGACAACCGTGCCAAGCAACTGATTGCGTCCGCTGATGCGGGGCGTATTGACGGGAACCGACCCGACGGGAAGGAATGCATCGAGCGCG
>JARLGN010000514.1 GCA_031292775.1 Acidobacteriota bacterium
AAAAATCTTGATGCCGGCATGTCGTACGCCATCCGCCTTAAGATCGGCAGCGAGCCTTTGCGCTTCCACGATCTCGTCCGCGGTGATGTGGAGTTCGCGCCCGAAGCCGTAAGCGATCCCATCCTCCTGCGTTCAGGCGAGGACGGCAAGCCCGGCATGCCCGTCTACAACTACGTGGTCGCCATCGACGACGCTCTGATGGGCATCACCCACGTCATCCGCGGCGACGACCACATCTCCAACACCCCCAAGCAGGTGGCCATTGACGAGGCTTTCGGCTGGCCGGTGCCGGTGTTTGCCCACCTCTCCACCATTCTGGGAGCGGACCGCGAGCGGCTCAGCAAGCGCCACGGAGCCACCTCCATCGCCACCTTCCGCGAAATGGGCTACCTGCCCGAAGCACTGGTCAACTACCTCGCTCTGCTGGGCTGGGGCGCGGAAGACGGCAAAACCGAGACCTTCACGCTGGCGGAGCTCACCCAAGCCTTCACGCTGGAGCGGGTCACCCCCAGCCCGGCCATCTTCGATTTCGACAAGCTCAACTGGCTCAACCGGCACTATCTCAAGACCGTCGATTCCAAGCGCCTGGCGGCCCTGGCCTGGCCCTATTTTGCCGCCCAACTGCCCGCCCAGAGCACTGCACCAGAAGCGGTGCAAACCTGGTTCGGCAACTTGCTGGCGCTTCTCACGCCCAAGGTCGACCATCTTGACCAGCTCCCGGAAAAAGCCGCAATGGTCTTCGGAGTCGACGTGGAAACCGCCCGCGCCAACCAGGAGAACGCCGAAGTGCTTGCCGCCGACTCCGCCCGCATCGTGCTCACCGAATTTGCGGATCGGGTGCTCGCCCATTCCGGCCCGGTCACTCCAGAAGCCCTCAAGGGCTGGCTCAACGAGATCAAGGCCGCGACAAAAATCAAGGGTAAGGAGCTGTTCCACCCGGTGCGCATCGCTCTCACCGGCGCCCACTCCGGCCCGGAGTTCGACAAGCTGATTCCGCTCATCGAAGGCGGCGCAGCCCTCGGCCTCGGCATCTCCACCGTCCGCGAGCGGGTCGAGCGGTTCGTGGGAGTCTAGCGTCCTGCCTCTGAAGTTCGTATCGGAATTGCACTGTCATCTTGAGCGTAGTTTGGCCGGCTTTTTTGGCCAAACGGAGTCGAAAGATCTGCGGTTGTTCTTCGCACTTTTTGAACGAACTTACGACTCAGGACACGAGCGCAAATACGCAGTTGATGCAAAGTGGTTTTGAAAGGACACGGCTTCAAAGCCTGCCCACCGGCAGGATAAAACTGGGTGCCCCATCCATTCCGCGGCTTTTCTGCGGAATGGGTGGGAAAACATACATCCCAAAAGCGCTCTGTTTTGATTGAACCTGAGGGCACGACTTCAAAGCCTACCCTGCGCCTATCGAAGGGCACCGTAACTGCAATAAAATCAATGTGGACTTCACAAGCCGCAGAAAAACTTCGTTCCCTACCAAAAGACTCATGTTTTGTAAAAGGGCACGACTTTAGTCGTGCCGCAAGCCGCTTTAAATGGACCTGGGCTTCAGCCCCTGCGGGATGGTTTTCCGCAGCCTATTCATCCCCCGAGGGAACTCTTCTCCCTCTATCTTCAGGAGAAATGCTCAAACCGCCGTGACCAACTCCACTCCCACCATCGACCTCATTTTTCCCCGCCGCTGGCAAGCTGAAGTCCTGCCGTCGCGCCCCATCATCCTGCCCCGGCGGCACTTCGTCTATCCGCGCCAGGCGGAAGAGGTGGAGCGCGGCGCGCTGGAGGTGCTGGTGCGGCCAGCAGAGGAACAGCCTTTCCTCGCGACCTGCGCCTTGGGATTTCGCGATCCGGTCGTTCCAACCGGCCTGTGGTCGACTCCAAACCCGGAAGAGATTTGCGCGGTCTCCGGCGGCTATGCCTACCTGATCGATACCACCGCGCCAGAGCGATTCACCATGATTCCCTACCGCCCAGTGCTGGAGATTCGCCCGGTCCTGGATGCCGGTCTGCTCCTCTTCGTCGGCCACCACTCGATTCTGGCCTGGGGAGCGGAGGGCGAAGCGTGGCAATCGGAGAAACTCTCCGACGAGGGCGTGACGATGACCAGCATTGACGGTGGCGTACTGCGCGGCCTCGGCTGGAATCTGAGGACCGACAAAGATACGCCGTTTGCGCTGGCCCTGAAAACAGGGACGCCGATCCCGTTCGCCTGCTCCTGAATCGCACGGATACGGAGAACAGTTCAATCTCCGGTTTGGCGACAATCCAGGAGCGACCAGAAAACTGATCCCTGGGGTGTTTACGAGGAGTACTCTCTCTGGCTGAAGCATCCATCTCTCCCCGGTCCCCAACTGCGAGGGACCGGGGCCACCCGCCTCTTCACTAAACTAGGTTTCAACCTCCGTCTGAGGCGCACTCTTTTCAGTTGTCATCGATACTGTAGTAGCCAAGTCCAATGAAAATCTCCTCAGCTTCTTTTTCTATCCGTGTAGCTTCCATCTCTATTCTGGCGGCAGATACGAAAACCTTGAGTGCTTCCTTGCTGTCGCCGCTCAAGTAAATCCGATAAGCCTCCCCGACCATGTTTGCAAAATCCACTCGTAGGTTTCTGGCCTCGTCCATTTTTTCTTTGGCCTTTCCACGCTCAAGATGATTTGGGTCGATGTGTCCCCTTAGAGTGCCGAGCCATGATGAAAGAGAAGGGGATGACCTGCCTTTGCGCGTTTCGCGCACTTTTTGGGCGGGAGGGAGCGGTGGCACCACTGTGGAAAGCGTGGCTCCGCATTTTGAGCAGAACTTTGCACCCCTCGGCATTGCGGCTCCGCACTGATTGCAAAAGACTGTCATAAGCAATCCTCTCGTCCTAGAACCTTCGGCGAAGGACACAATAGGTACTTGATTATGCTGTCCATTCCACTCCCTGTAATGACTGCCCTGATGGTCATGATTCAGGCACCCAAACAGCAATTAACGCTCCCGGTCGCGCTATTACAAATCCCTCCTTAACCGGCTCACCCTTGGGGTCTGCACCGCTATCGGCGTATCCAATTTGCGACCACACGCTGAGGTCAACGACGATTTCAGACTCGTCCGCAGTTAAGAAGGTAAAAAAGGGGAGGCGTTTATCAACCAACCCCATCCGCCCCCGTAGGCGAAAGCCGAAAATCGGTTCATTAGAGTCGTCAGCCAGCCTCAGTACGAACATGACAGTGGCTGACTCTGTGCCCCATTTCTGCACTACCAGCAGGAATTCGTCTATGTTGCAAATAATCACGTGCCTCGCTTCATTCATCCCTTGTGAAATGTGCTTCGTGTCCACAAATGCGCGATTCTACCTGCTACAACCAATGCTCCAATGACAACGGGCCCTCTAAAGAACGCTCTTGATGGACGACATGACTCGAATCCCCGGAAGCTAAATTTTCAATCAGGATTGAATCTGAGAATTATACCGCTATTCCACCGGCATGATCATGGCTTCGACGCTGACCGGGAACGATATTGGAGACCCGTCGCAAGTTGCGCCGCTGCTGGATCAGATCGAGGCTACAATCGCCAGCGTCACTGCCGACGGCGCTTACGATGGGATGCCCACCTATGAGGTAGTGACCGGTCGAAGCGAAGATGTTCGCGTGATTATCCCGCCCCATGTGACAGCAGTGCTCAGTGCCGGAGCAGAGCGCAACCCATCGCAGCGAGACCGTCACATCCTTTCGATTGCAGCCCAAGGAAGGCTGGGGCGGGTGGCCCCGATCCCGGGATATTTCCAAACCAGAAATGAGGGTGCCCCCGGTCCCTCGCATTCGGGGACCGGGGATGCCACAGACCTCAACCCGGAATCCGAAGAAATCACCCACCGGAAGAACCCCGCTTGCCGATCATTCCTCTCCGCAGGCACACACTGGTGGATAAGAAGAGAGGTGTGCGGCGCAAAATGTCGGCATTTTGCTCGATAAGTGCCCCTAATACCCCACCCCCTCCCCCCAAATTGCAGCTTCTGTTATAACCCTATAAATGCATGTAAATCACACAGAATGAATACCTTATAGACGATTTCCGTGCACAAAGCGGCCCTCAAAAAGGCCCGGATTTTGCCTGTTTTTGGGCCATTTTGAGCGTTTTTTGGCGAAAAAACCCGCATTTTTCCCTAAATTGACACCCGAACCGGCAGGATCGACTCGTATCCCGCATAGACCCCTTCGAACACCGAGTCCCAACTAGCGGTCAGCGCATAAGCGCGCGCAGCCTGGCGCATCGCCGCGTGCTTTTCCGGGTCGGCGAGCACTGCGGCAACGGCGACGGCAAATCCCTCGTCAGGCACAATGCAACCAGTTTCGCCGTCGCGCACGATGGTGCAAGGTCCGCCATCGGGCGTGACAATGGCCGGAACTCCGCTGGCCAGCGCTTCCAGCACCACATTGCCGAAGGTGTCGGTGTGCGAGGGAAAGACGAACAGGTCCATGCTGGCGTAGGCTGCGGCCAGCGCTTCCCCGCGCAAAACCCCAGGAAACTCAGCACGCGGCAATCGTTCGCGCAGCCAGTCCAGTTCGCCACCGTGACCCAC
>JARLGN010000515.1 GCA_031292775.1 Acidobacteriota bacterium
GATGCCGTAATCAAAGGGAAGACCTCTCCCGTGGTTCTGGTGCGTGGCGAGACCGTTCCTGATGACATTCACGGCATGGAAGTGGCCGTGGGCATCCTCACGTCGCGTGGGGGCATGACATCGCATGCTGCTGTGGTGACGCGCGGTATGGGCAAACCCTGCGTGGCAGGATGCGCCGAAGTTGAAGTGAACGAAAAGTCCAAGACAATCAAGGTCGGGAAGCTGGTCATCAAGGAAGGTGAGTGGATTTCCTTGGATGGTTCCACCGGCCGCGTCATTCTAGGCAAGGCCGATTTGGTGGAGCCGGATCCCTCCAGCGGCGTGTTTGCCGAATTCATGAAGTGGGCTGACAAGGAGAGGGAATTGGGTGTGCGCGCGAATGCTGACATTCCGCGTGATGCCCTGAAAGCGGTGGAATTTGGTGCCGAGGGCATTGGCCTGTGTCGTACTGAGCACATGTTCTTCGCCCAGGAACGGCTGCCGCACGTGCAGCAGATGATCATGGCGTGCAAGGAAACGAGTGATCCCAAGGAAGCCGCCAAGTACCAGAAGGAACGGCGCGCTGCTCTGTCCAAGCTGCTGCCCATGCAACGCAAAGATTTCTACGGTCTGTTCAAGGCCATGGGCGGGCTGCCGGTGACGATCCGCACGCTTGACCCTCCGCTGCATGAGTTCCTGCCCAAGCGGGAAGAGCTGATGGTCGAAATCGCAACCCTGGAAGCGACCAAGAAGAAGAGCCCTAAGATATCTCAGCTCAAGAAGATACTGGAAGTAGTTGAAGGATTACATGAATTCAATCCCATGCTCGGATTGCGCGGTTGCCGATTGGGAATCATGTATCCTGAGATTACCGAAATGCAGGCGCGGGCCATCTTCGAGGCAGCCTGTGATTGCAAGAAGAAGAATATTGATGCAAAACCTGAGGTAATGATCCCTCTCGTTGGGGATGTAAAGGAGTTAATCGCCCAAAAGGAGATCGTGAATCGGGTCGCGGCGGAAGTTTTCAAGAAGAAGGGTATTAAGGTTGGTTATTTGGTGGGCACGATGATCGAATTGCCGGCGGCAGCCTTGTCGGCAGGCGAAATCGCGCAGGAAGCGGAGTTCTTCAGCTTCGGCACCAATGACTTGACCCAAACCACCTTCGGGATTTCCCGCGACGACTGCGCCAAGATCATCAACGCCTACGTAAAGGCGAAGATCTGGCCAGCCGATCCGTTCGCATGTCTCGACCCCAAGCGCGTTGGGCGCCTGCTGAAACTGGCAACCAAGGAAGGCCGTGAGACTCGCGAGAAGCTAAAGGTGGGAATCTGCGGCGAGCATGGCGGCGATCCGTCCTCGATTGAAATTTGTGCCGAGGCAGGATTGAACTACGTGAGCTGCTCCCCCTATCGCGTGCCCATCGCGCGGTTGGCGGCAGCCCAGGCGGCCGTTCGCAGGAAGATGGCGAAGGTGTACACAACAGCCTAGTCCTCCTCATGCCGTGCGCGGCTTGCTACTGCTTGTGCTTGCCGCGCGGCACGAGGAAACTTCAAGCAAGACTCTAATTGAAGCGTAGCTTTCAATCTCGACTTGGGGCCACGGATTCCAAAAGGATTCGCGGCCCCTTCTGCTTTTGCCTGGCGGGAGACACGCACGGCCGTCCCATATTGCGGAGATGCCGCGATGCGGAACATCTGGGAGCGTGGGAGGCGCATGGCTGGGATCGTGGATTACAGGCGCACGATATAAGGTGTAATAATAGATTTAGTCAATTATCACGTTGAAACTAATTATGTTATATTGCTATGTTGATCTCGGGTTGGCACGGGGGCGTGGGACCGGCTGGCGCTGCCAGGCTGCGGCTACCACCTCTCGTCGACGCGTCGACATCGCAAGCAAGCGCTCTAGTTTGGCGTTGGCCGTTCTCGCGGCGGGATGCCGGAGTTCCACCATCGTGTTATGAATCTCGTTGTACCGGTAACGTGATAGGGGTACGATACGCACGAACGGATGTCCAAATCGCACGTCCAGTATCCAGTGTAGAATCCTCGCTATGAAATTCATAGACTGCAAGTTTGGTATGTCCACAGCCGCGCTCTCTGCGGGGAGCGGTTCGAACCTGTTGCCCTCGGGCGGCAACTGATGAAGGCCCCTCTGTACAAAGGTGCTCTGGCGCCCGTCGATATTGTGTGGATTAATTGTTCTTTCCCTTCTGGCACGTGTCGATGGCTTCCTGGTTCCGGGAATCGTGGTCGTCTATTTGGCAGTTAGGAGACGCCTGCGACCGGCGATGGCCTGCGCACTGACAATCCTCGTGGCGCAGGGGGTCTACGAACTCTGGCGCTGGTCGTATTACGGGGCGTGGCTGCCCACCACCTATTACGTCAAGGTCGCGGGTCCCCTGGCGGTTCGGGTCAGCCATGCTTGGGGCCAATTTAGCAGGATGAACTTCTTCGGAGGCCTGCTGCCCTACACTCTGATTTTCATTTTTGCGGTAGTTGCGACGGTCGCGAGCGCCTTGAAGGGCTGGCACGAGTTCCCCGACAAGATGCGCTTCGATATTCTCTTCGCGCCGGCCTGACCTGATCGTGTTGGAAATCTCCGCCAATCTCGACATGGGCCTGGGCATGGCCCGAGCCAAAAACGAGGGGGCAGGTTATCATCTCGAATATCTGGCGGACACGTCCCGGCCGCCGCGTTCGCCTCGCATTCTGGCGGTCCGCGGCCTGAACGACGCGGAGGTCGCTGGCCTGATTGCCCGATGGCTATGACTGCGCCGTGCCGGCGAGGAACGATCTGCATTGAGGTCAATGCCATTCACATGCAAGGCTTGAGGAAATTGTCCATCGACATGCCCACGCGCGACCCCATGCACCCCCGCCTTGCGGTTCCCCCTCTTACCCAAGAGAAAGAGGGACTTGGAATTCCAACCGCGTGGCAACAGTATCTGGGGGGGAATTCCCGGTGGATACGTGCCGTGCTGCCGGGTGCGATTCTGGTTGCGACGTTCATCACCTACGCCGCCACACTCGCCTTTGGCTTTGTTTTTGACGATCACGTGCTGATTGTCGGCAACGATTCCATACGCTCTTGGCGCTATTTCCCCAGCTATTTCACATCGCACATTTGGAGTTTCCGATACCCGCACCTGTTGTCGAATGCCTACCGCCCGTTTTTCCTGATTTGGTTACGCCTGAATGACCTGCTGTTTGGCCAGCACGCCTGGGGGTGGCATTTCTCCCTAGTTGTGGCCCACGTGGCCGTTACTTACCTTGTTTATCGACTGTGCATTCGGCTGACGCGGGACACTTGGATCGCGGCCGTGGGCGCGCTATTTTTCGGGCTGCATCCTGTCCACGTTGAAACCATTGCCGAGTCCGCATGGGCGGACCAGCCGCTCTCGACCTTCTTCCTGCTGGCGGCCATCCTCGCGTTTTGCCGAAGCCGCGAGTCTGTGCGCGGTTTTCGCTGGATGGCTGCGTCGTTGGGTTTTACGGCCGCGGCGCTGCTTTCCAAGGAGAGCGGCTTGATGCTGCCGCTTCTCGTGAGCGGCTATGTGTGGATTTACAATCGGGCAGGCAGAAGGGAAGTCGGACGGGTCGACCGCCAATGGAGTATTCTCGCTCGCCTCCGTTCCGCCCTCCTCGCGGCAGTGCCCTTCTGGGCTGTAGTCCTGCTTTACGTACCGTTGCGCATCCGGGCGCTCAAGGGATTTACTCACGTGGTCACGCCCCTCCCGTTATTCCAGGAGATTCTGACGCTACCCGCCGTTTTGCTCTTCTACTTGCGCCTGCTGGTTTGGCCCACCGGATTGAGCTGCTACTACGACACGCCTTATATATCAAGCCTGGGCTTTCATGATTTCGTTCTCCCCACCGCGTTTCTTGCGGTCATAGCAGCCACGCTGGTAGTTTGGTATTTGTGGACCCGGCACGATTCGCCCAAGAAGGCCGAAACTATAGCATTTGCGTGCCTGTGGATGGTTTTGACCCTCCTGCCGGTGCTCAATTTTCGGCTCCTCCCGGAAAATGAAATTGCGCATGACCGCTATGTTTATCTTGCCTCTGTGGGGTTTGCCATCCTTGTGGCCGTGGCGCTCCGACAGGCAATGCGGGGGGTGGGGGAGTCATTCAAGAGACCAGCTTGGTCCTTGGCGGGGGCGTTGGTATTTTCCATGGTGCTGGGTTGGGCGGCGACCATCCAGAGCCTCTATTGGTCGGACGATCTTTCCCTGAACTTTCATGCGCACCAAATTGCTCCCCGCAATGTTTCCGCAACCACCAGTTTGGCGGCAGCATTTGCTCAGCGTGGAATGGATGGCGATGCCATAGCGCTCAACCGGCAAGCACTGGCGATCCAACCGGAGTTCTGGCGGGCGAACCTAAACCTGGCGTACCTGTACTATGCTCATGGGAATTACTTGGAGGCTGCCCACTACTTTGCGCGCGCCTGCGCCGCCGATCCAACGGATGGAGATCAGTTTTTGTATTTGGGAATGGCGCTGCTTCGCACGGGTCGGCTCGGCGAATCGGAAAATGCCGTCCGTACGGCCTTGCTTGTGCGGCCCCAAGGGAAGAACTACCACTTGGGTTTGGCAATGGTCTTGAGGGAACAAGGGAAGCTAGTCGAGGCAAGGCAGGAAGTTGAGGCTGAACTCGCTCAAGACCCACAGAATGCGGAAGCGGCGGTCCTTCTTGGTCAGATCATCAGGCAAGCGCAATCGCAAGTCGAAAAGCCCTCGGTAGAAGTGTCGCCAAAGCGCAAGCCGTCGAATCCAAAGTAAGACCTTTAAGATAATCCATAACCATGCAGAAATAAACAGAACTTCGCGCCGATTTGGTGCCTAAACGAGGGCCTGAGAATCCCGACTCTTTGAACACTCGTAGACTTCCTTGGTTGCCGCAAAGCAGAAACATAGCGCAGCTCCCGTCATTCTGCGCTATGGTGGAGGGCATCGCCATGGGTGCCAAGAACTCTCGCCGCTATTTCGACTGGGAACAGAAACTCGCTTGCGACGGCCGTTGGACGCGTGTCCTGCTACCCGCGGCTATCGTGGCTGCAACCTTCCTCGCTTACGTGGACACACTCGCCCTGGGGTTTGTCTCTGACGATCAGATCCTGATCATCACGAATGACTCCCTTCGCTCCTGGCGCTATTTCCCGAGCTATTTTGCTTCGCAACTCTGGAGCTCTCACTACGCGGGCCAATTGTGGAATGCCTACCGGCCAACTCTTCTCGTTTGGCTGCGGCTGAACCAGGTGTTGTTCGGTCCGCACATTTGGGGGTGGCACCTCTCTTTAGTGGCAGCGCACTTGGCAGTGACATACCTTGTTTACCGCTTGGGCGCAAAGCTCGCACGGAACACCTGGATTGCGGTGGCGGGCGCCCTGATTTTCGGCTTGCATCCTGTTCATGTCGAAACCGTAGCTGTTGCCTCCTGGGCCGACCAGCCGCTCTCAACCCTCTTTGTGCTCGCCACGGTCATCACTTGGCTCCGGAGCCGTGAGGCGGGGCGCAAGGGCATGTGGCTTGCTGCCTCCATGGCCCTGTGTGGCATGGCGTTGCTTTCCAAAGAGAGCAGCTTGATGCTGCCGTTCCTGATCGGTGGATATGCCTGGATTTATGGAGGCGTCAGCGGCAGGGAGGATGGAGTCTGGCAGAGTTTCTTCGCCAGCCTGCGCCGGGCCCTGGGCGCGTCACTTCCGTACTGGATTGTGATCCTGTTCTACACACCGTTGCGCGTCTGGGTGCTCAAAGGGTTTGCCCACGTCGTCACACCCATCGCGTTATCCCGGGAAGTTTTGACCCTTCCCTCCGTGCTGCTTTTCTACCTACGCCTGCTGGTTTGGCCCTCCGGATTGAGCTGCTATTACGATACACCCTATGTTTCAACCCCGGGTTGGCATGAGTTTGTCCTCCCCGCCGTGTTGCTGGCAGCCATAGCCGCAGGGCTGCTTTTTTGGTATCAGCGCACGCGCCGGTTCGAGCCGGAGGAGGCAAAGGTCATCGTGTTTGCGGGCTTGTGGATCGCCCTGACGCTTCTTCCCGTGCTCAATTTTCGTTTCCTCCCTGAGGGCGAAATTGCGCATGACCGTTATCTTTATCTTCCCTCCGTGGGGTTCGGCTTTCTTGTGGCGATCGCGCTTCGCCAAGTGGTGAGTGGTGCGGCGAGGTTTTTCAAACCCGCCTGGGTGTTGCCGGGGGCGTTGGTGCTTTCCTGCGTGATGGGTGTCGCGACGGCCCGCCAGTGCCTGTTTTGGTCAGACGATCTCATTGTGAGCGTTCGCGCCTATGAAATTGCCCCCCACAATGTTACCGCCATCACCAGTTTGGCGGCAGCGGTGGCCGAACGGGGAATGGATGGCAAAGCCATGGCGCTCTACCAGCAAGCACTTGCCCTCCGGCCCGATTTCTGGGTCGCGAACAGGAATCTGGCATACCTATATTTCAATCATGGAGATTTTCCGCAAGCTACCCTCTTCCTCGCACGGTCCTTGACGTCCGGTCCCGAAGAGGGCGATCAATTTCTGATCTTGGGACTGTCGTTGCTTCGCATGGGGCGGCTCATCGAGGCCGAAAAGGCTGTCCGCGCCGCCTTGCTGCTTCGGCCGCAGGGCAAGTCCTACCACTTGGGGTTGGGGATGGTCCTAGAGGAGGAGGGGAAGCTTGCCGAGGCAAGACAGGAGATAGAAGTTGAGCTTGCAATGGATCCACAGAACACTAAGGCAAGGAACCTGCTGGATGAAGTTAGTCGTAAGATGGAAGTTCAATCCGAAGGGACTGTCGCTGGTAAGCCACCCAACGATGCTGCAAACAAGATAAAGTAAAACATTATAAAATATTTGTATTTATAATAAATTAAACAGCTTGCTATTCTTTATGATTCGCAGTTGCCTATGCTGCCGCTTCACCTCATGCCATCCCGTCGACACAATTGAAAACGCGTCTAATCAAGCGCGATGGAGCCTGGGCCACCCGGTGGGTGCGGAGAAGCCCTTCAGACCATCCCGACCATGGTTTCAATCACCACGCGCGAACGCGGGTCGCGCATATTCGTGTGGAGGCAAACGCGGAGGATATCCGGAAGGCCCTTTGCTTCTCCCCCTATCCGCTTTCTGCCCGGATCTTCCCACGGCCATTACGTCTCGATACGAAGCAGCAGGTAGGTTCCTGCCAAGCCGAAAAGGATGTCAGGTGACCATGCGGCCATGGCGGGGGGGAGTTGGCTCAGGTTGCCCATGGCTTCAAAGAGGCTGGATGTTGACCAGTAGACAATGGCAATCCCGATGCTCAAGGCAATTCCGGTCAGGGCACCCTTGCCTCCCATGGTAAAGGAGAAGGGAATTCCAATGAGTGTTACGACAAAGGCGATGAGCGGATAGGAAAACTTACGGTAGAATTGCACGGAAAGCCGGACGACGTCGAAGCCGCTTTGGCTCAGGTCAGCGATGTAGCGGCGCAATTCGAGCGCGCTCATTTGTTCTGAGGGTTTTACTTCCTTTTTGAAGTAGGCGGGCTCCTCAGTCAACTCCTTGAAAGTCTCTACAGCGAATGGCGTGTAGCTGGTGACCCGGTCGCCATTCAGGTCGCGAGACCACCCGTTTTCCAGGATCCAGCCATGAATGGAAGCTTCCCAAACCGCGCGCGCGGCATGCAGGCGCCGGGTCATGCGAAACGTGGCGGGGTCAAACTCAAACACTGAGAGGTTGGCGAAGACATTCTGGTCAGGGTCGAAAAAGGTGTAATTGTAAATGCGGCTCGAGGTCCCGAAAATCCACTGGTGGTCAGGCCGATAGAATGTTTGGGCGGGTTTGCCCTTGATTTGATTGCGCAGTCCGTTCTGGCGCTGATTGGTTTCCGGCAGCACCCGATCGGCAAATACGAACATACCCAGACTCAGCAGGGCAGTCACCACCAGCACGGGAACAGACAGCCGGTACAGGCTGATTCCTGCGGATTTAATCGCGATTACCTGATTGCTTTTTGTTAGCAGTCCGAAGTTTACCAATGTCGCCACCAGGATACTCAACGGCAGCATCAGGTAAACGACTTGGGGCAGAAGAAAGCGGTAATAATCCACCACGATGCGTATTGAAACATGATTGCGAACGATGTCGCCCAAAACCTGGAAGAAGTCGAAGATGACGTAGACGCCGGTAAAGACGATGAGGACCATGAAGAAATAGGAGATCCAGCCGTTGATGACGTAAATATCGATGATTTGCAGAAAGCGCCCGCCGAGTTGGCGCGGCGCCGGCTCAGAGAGCGGTGACTTTGAATGGCGCCGGCGAGCGCGCCACTGCTGCCAGCGTTTTACGATGTCATCAACCGCATCCTGGAAGAACACCATGCGATTCCCCACGTGGCGCAGGTTCATGAGCATCATGATTCCGGCAATGGTAAACAGGACGTTGGCTAGCCACAGCCCGATAATGGGTGAGACGCGCCCCTCCTTGGCAAAGCTCAGGCCAAAGGCTATCAGGATGTAATAGACGAACATCAGCAGGATGCTGAGCATCAGGCCCATAGACTTGCCGCCCTTGCGTGTGGAGATCCCCAGCGGAATCCCCACCAACGCCAGGACGATGGCGGCCACCGGCAAGGCAAAACGGTAATGCAACTCCACCAGCGCGGCCTGGCGGTCGGGGGGCCGGTGGATGTTCCCCCAAAGCTGCCTAAGGGTTAGGTTGGGTGGGGTCCGGCGCTCTGCCGCTCCCCCTCCACCCTGGTTTACCAGGATGGGTATCTCCGTATCCGTAAAGGACGCAATGGAGTATTCCTCCGGCCGTTGCGGGTCGAATTCGTGCGTCGAACCCTGCTCCAGGTGTAGCACAAAGCGACTGCGGCTGGGTTCGTTGACAAGCACTCCGCTTTCCGCTAACGTAACCTTGGTTTGATCGTGCTGTGTCGTGTCCGCAATAAAGACGCCGCGCCAGCTTGACCGCGAGCCGATCACATCTTCCAGATAGAGCAATTTGTTGGGGAATCGTTCAATGAAGACACGAGGCTGAATCTCGTACGGTACCTGGCTGGACGTCAGCCCGGTTTCCATACGGTTCAGTTTTTGCGCGGCCTGAGGAGCAATGAAGAGGGCCATCCACAGCGTCAATGCCCACCCGGCCACTGCCAGCACCATTACGGGCCGCACAAACCAGGCCAGTCCCATCCCCGAGGCGCGTGCCGCAATGACCTCGCCATCCGCGGCCATGCGGCTCAGCCCAATAAGCGTACCAAAAAGCACGGCCAGGGGAATGGTCAGCATCAATATCTTGGGCATGGGCAGAAGGAACAGCGTGGCCATGTCACTCAGCGGGACGTTATGACGAACCACCAACTCCAGGAGGTTTCCCAACTGGGGGATGAAGATAACAAAAGTGAAGACCAGCAGCCCCAGCAGGGAGTGGGAGAATATTTCTTTCAGGATGTAGCGGGTCAGTATCCGCATAAGTTCAAATGGATGTCGTGGCTCGCTGGTCCCTTTAGCCGATTACAA
>JARLGN010000516.1 GCA_031292775.1 Acidobacteriota bacterium
GCCCAGCATCACGCAGTTCTTACCGGTATAAACACCAGGTAGCGGATGGCGCGTGTCGAATTCCCTTCCCTGCTGAATCACCTGATGGACGGCGCCCTCTGAGGAGTAGAACACACTCCACTGGCGCATTCCCTCGATCGGATCGTCGGTTGGCAGCACGCCTTCGTTCCAAAACTCCATGTTGCGGCCGGTTTTGGTGTCCACGTAACCGGCGCGCGGATGCAGCCGCCACGTGCCCTCCGGCCGTTTCTCGCGGATCTTCTTTTCAGTGGGTTCACTCCAGGTATGGCCGTAGTCGGTTGAATGGCGAAGGTAGACAACGTCGATTGTATCGGAGCGGCTCGAGCGCGCCTCCATAGAAACCATGGCGCCGCCCGTGGCTTCCGTGTAAAACGCATAGGCGCCCACCGCCGTACCCTTGCCGGGAGAGCGGATAAAGATTTCCCGCGAAACGCGCTCGCGGGGGGGAACCAGGAATACCATCGATGTTGCCAGAAAATCACGTCGATTCATTTGGTCACCGTCGGGTGAGTAATCTACATCTGACTGGGTTTCCACACAAGCGGGGTGAGAAAGAAGGGCGGGATTACCAAGGAGCTCCACCCAGGCCCCTTGGAAGAAATGTGAAGATCGATCATTCGTTTACCCGGTGCGGGCGATTGTCGTGGGGCGCTTGACAGAGACAATATATCCCCTTCAAAATAAAAGCTCGGTCACGGGAGCCGAACCGAATAAGTCAAAATCCCAATTGCCACAGAATTGCTGGTGCAAAATTTGTCCTCGCAATTCGACCCTGTTCATTGCTTGATGACATTGCCAGCAAATTGTAAAAAAAGTAAAGTGAAGCGTAACGTAAGTTGTGGTACAACCGTCTAAGTTTCCTTGATGAGGAGACCCTCGTGATAAAGGTAAGCTCTTATATTGCAATACTCTTGGCTGGGTTATCGTTGTTTGTCCGTCCCGCGCTTGCACAGGAGACGGCCCAAACTCCCCCCCCGGCTGCCAAGGCCGCACGTGCTTCCGGGGATGTAACCCAGGTCCAACCAAATCGACTGACCGTGCACACGGCCAATGGTGACGTTCAAGTGGAGCTGCCCCAAGCCGTCAAGCTTCTGCGCGTCCCCCCCGGTGCCAAGGACCTGAAGGCGGCGGAACCCATTACGGTAGATGAGATTAACGCCGGTGACCGCGCCGTGGTATTAGGTCGCCCCGGAGCAGACCCACAGACCATTCAGGCAGTCCGGGTGGTGGTGATGTCAAAATCGGACATTACCAGCTACCACGAAGCAGAAGTTCGGGACTGGCAGACCCGCGGGATCGAAGGCAATGTAAAGTTGGTCGATGCGGTAAAGGGCGAAGTAACCATTTCCGCACCCAACCACCCGCCCACACCGGGTAATTTGACGCATTCGGTGGTCCTGACCACAACCCCCCAAACGGTGCTATTACGCTACGCACCCAACTCCGTGAAGTTTGCCGATGCCAAGCCCAGTAATGTGGCGGCACTGAAGGTTGGCGATCAGCTTCGCGCCCTGGGTACGGTGAGTGAAGACGGTACCCATTACGCCGCCGATAAGGTGGTTTTCGGAACCTTTCACAACATTGGCGCGACAGTCATTTCTGTCGATTCGACCGCAGGCACTTTGACCGTAAAGAGCTTGGGAACCGGTAAGCCATTGACCGTACATGCCGATGCGGAATGCAAAATCCATCAACTTCCTGCTTTCCTGGCTCAGACGATTGCCGGGCTCAGCTCAGGCGGGACGGCAGCGGGAGGCCGTCCCCAAGGCGGTTCCGGCGCCCCAGCCGGCGGAGGCCCCAAAGCTGGTGGTGGCGGCGCACCTCGCGGCGGCATGGGAAACTTTAGCCAGATGCTTGAAAATATGCCAGACCTGAAGCTTAGCGACATTAAGCGCGGCCAGGCTATTGTGATTTTCAGCCCCGAAGGCACGAACCCGTTGGATGTAACAGCAATATTTATCCTTACCGGCGTGGAGCCGATACTTGCCGCGCAGCCGAAGGGCGGAGAAATGAACCTCGGCAATTGGAACCTGAGCCTTGGTGGCGGTGCCGCGGCTGGTGATGTTGGACCCTAGATCGACCACGGAAGCATGTCTGGCCAGACCTCTGTGAGGAACCGGGATGCGCGCCCCGTAATCCCTCACTATAGAAAGCCCTGTCTGTGATTTCCATGCAGCACATAGTAGAGGAGAATTAGCCTTGTTTCGAAACCTATGCCGTATGCGTAGCGGATTACTGCTCGCATCCCTTTTAATGTTGATTGTACCCAGTTTGGTTTTGGGTCAGATTTCCAGCCCCAGTTTACAAGGCCAGGTGCTCGACCCTTCGGGAGCGGCCATTCCTGCGCTTACGGTGACCCTGACGGGACCCACTGGGAAAAGTTTGGATGTTCAGACCAACGAACAAGGCAAATATGCCTTTCGAAACCTTGCCCCTGGCACCTACACCCTGACAATCAGCCTTAAAGGCTTTGAGAGCTTTGTTAAGGAAAACATCGTTATTGCCCGCGGCAAACCGCAAGTCGTAAACGCCAAACTGGCAGTGGAAGTGACGAAGCAACAGGTCACGGTGACAGAAGAGAATTCAAAAATTACCGTTGACCCCACGGAAAACGCCAGTTCGCTGGTTATCAAAGGCAAGGACATCGAATCACTCTCCGACGACCCCGATGAGTTGCAATCAGAGCTCGAGTCTCTTGCCGGACCTTCGGCGGGGCCCAACGGCGGCCAAATCTACATTGACGGATTTACTGGCGGTGAATTGCCGCCCAAATCCTCCATTCGCGAAATTCGCGTCAACCAGAACCCCTTTTCCGCGCAGTACGATTCGCTGGGTTATGGAAGGATTCAAGTCCTGACCAAACCGGGCACGGACAAACTTCATGGCCAGCTGTTCGCCACCGGCAATGACTCCGCCTTCAATACACGCAACCCCTTTGCGGCGCAGGTTCCGGGCTATCACTCGGAAATGGTCGACGGAAACATCGGCGGTCCAATCGGAAAGAAGACCTCATTTTTCTTCGACGGGCAGCGCCGGAACATTCAGGACGACTCCATTGTGAGTGCCTACATCCTCGATTCCAATTTCAATCAGGTTCCGTTCACGCAAGCTCTCCCCATGCCGCAAACGCGCACGGAAATCACCCCGCGAATCGACACCCAGTTTGGAAATAACAATACCTTGACCGTCCGGTATCAGTTCTATAAGAACACCCAGCAGGATCAAGGCGTGGGGCTGTTCTCTCTTCCTTCGCAGGCCTACAATGCCGGTGATACGGAACAATTCATCCAGGTCAGCGACGCCCAAGTGCTGTCAGAAAAAGCCGTCACTGAGATGCGCTTTCGTTATACCCACGAGACCAGCTACCAGACGCCCCTGAATTCGGGGCCCACCATCGCCGTTTCCGGTGCATTCACAGATGGAGGCTCGAGCGTCGGCACCAGCGCCAGCACCTATCAAGCCTATGAATTCCAGAACTACACGTCGGTGCAACTGAAAAAGCATTTCGTGAAATTTGGAGGCCGGTTCCGGGAAAACACCGAGGCAGCCAGCTCAACCGGGAATTTCAACGGCATCTTTACGTTTCCATCGCTCGCGGCCTATCAAATAGCGGAAAAGGGCTTCCAGCAAGGTTTGACCGCTGCCCAGATCGCGGCGGCGGGGGGCGGGCCGAGCCAGTTCCTGATCAATGCGGGGACTCCTCTCGCCACGGTTCACTACTTCGATTTTGAGCCCTACATCGAAGACGATTGGAAGGTGCTGCCCACAATGACGCTGAGCGCCGGGTTGCGTGTGGAGACGCAAGGACACATTCGCGACCATGCCGACTTTGCCCCGCGCATTGGGATTGCCTGGGGTCTCGGAAGGGGAAAGTCACCCAAGACCGTACTGCGTACTGGGGCCGGGATTTTCTATGACCGCTTTGGTCAAGGTCTTATCCTCAACACCAACCGCCTGAACGGGATCGACCAGCAGGAGTATATCGTTAACACCTTCAATACCGTGGGCACCGTGACGACACCCAATTCCTACTTCCCAACCATTTTGCAAAACTTCCAATCGTCCACGCTGCCGCCCATCAGCTCGCTCGCGCAGAATCTGGTCCCCACGGTCACTCAAATGGATCCCAACCTGCGTGCGCCTTATACCATCCAGTCAGGAATTGGGCTGGAGCGCCAGTTTTCCAAGAAGATCACCGGCTCCGTCACCTACCTCAACACGCATGGAGTTCACCAGTTCCTGTCACGCGACATTAACGCGCCGGACCCGTCGAATCCTGGCGACACGCGGCCCATCGCCAGCGTGGGTGACTTGTATCAGTACGAATCGGCCGGCCTGTACAACCAAAACCAGATGATCGCCAATTTCAGCATTCGCGGCAGCAAAGTTTCGCTCAGCGGCTACTACACCCTCAGCTATGTTGACGCCAACACCTCCGGCGCGGGGAGCTTCCCCGTGGACCAGTACAACGTCGAGGAGAATTACGGCCGCGCCGCTTACGACGTCCGCAATCGCGTCTTCCTGGGTGGCAGTTGGACTTTGCCGCATGGCATTCAGCTATTCCCCTTCGTCATTGCCACTTCCGCACCGCCTTTTAACATTACGTTGGGCCGGGATCTTAATGGCGATTCCCTGTACAATGATCGCCCTGCTTTCGCCACAAGTCTTACTAGTGCCGCCAACCTTGTCAGCACCCCTTGGGGCAACTTTGACATCAATCCTGCCCCGGGAACACCCCTGATACCGCCATATTACGGTGAGGCCTCCAGCCGGTTCACCACCAATCTCCGCCTCAGCAAAACCTTTGGTTTCGGCAAAGAGACTTCGCACCCTGGCAACGTGGGTGGTGGCGGCGGCGGGGGTTATGGTCGCGGACTGGGACCCGGAGGACTTAGCAGCATGGGCAATAGCGGCAATATGTTTGGCCGGGGCAGCTCCACCAGCCGCCGCTACAACCTCACCTTCAGCGTGTCGGCCCGCAACCTCTTCAACAATGTCAATTTGGCAATCCCCACGGGGAACCTTAACTCGCCACTCTTTGGCAAGTCCAACGCAATCTCCGGCATGTTCGCCGCCGGCAGCGCTGCCAACCGGAGAATCGATCTCCAGGTGCGGTTCACCTTCTAACGCCGCCATCAAAGTATTGGGATGATGCAGGGCCGGGGCATGCCCCGGCTCTGCGATCCTGTATACTGGTTTACGGCGACATGAACCACCTCTTGCCTTTTGCTCCAGTTCGCGAAGATCCGGGCGGTGTGGCCGATCACCGGATCGCCGGATTACCCGATCTCCGATCTCCGGAGCCCGATGGACTCCATCGGAGTCCACAAATCGGACACCCGATCCTGATCCTGTTGTGCCTGGTGCTTGCAACGTGCGCTCCGCTGAATGCCAGCGCGGCGTCTGGTGATTCGGCGCCAGTCCCCGTCATCCTGATATCCATTGACACCCTACGCGCGGACCACCTGGGCGCCTACGGATACACCAAGATTCACACTCCGCACATTGATTCGTTCACTCAAGGCGGAACGCGCTTCATCCGCGCCGAGACGCAGATTCCACTCACCCTCCCATCGCACACGTCGCTGTTCACCTCCACATACCCCTTTGAAAATCGTGTGGAGGAAAACGGCGAGCGCGTTCCCGCCGGCGTGGTGACGCTCGCTTCCGTATTGCAATCGTACGGTTACAAGACCGCTGCTTTCATCGGCAGCGCCTTCATGGACCGGAGCTACGGGTTGGACCAGGGTTTCGATGAATACGACAGCCCGTTCGCCCTTGACATCACCCGGGTGACCAATCCCTTGGCGATGAGCCTGCGTCGCGATGGCGCCCTGGTGGTGCGTTCCGCGCGCCAATGGCTTGATGCCCACCGCGGCCAACCCGTTTTTGTGTTCGTCCACCTTTTTGATTTGCACTTCCCTTACACCCTGCCGGCGGGAGTGGCAAACAGGCAAGGAATTTCCCGCTACGACGCGCAACTGCAATATGTGGACCAGGTCATGGGGCGCTTTCAGCAGGAATTGATGCGCGGCGGTTGGTGGCAGAAGTCACTGGTGGTCGTCATCAGCGACCATGGCGAGGGCCTCGGCGACCATCAGGAAACCGACCATGGATATTACATTTACGAGAGCACGCTGCACGTGCCGTTGATCTTCCATTGGCCCCGGACCACGGAAACACGAAATTCGAAAATGGAAACTGGAAATTCGAAACTAGAAAATGGAAAATCGAAATTCGAAAATCGAAATTCGAATATCGAAATCCAGAATCCGGAACCCAGGGTCCGAAATTCGGAATCCGGAATCCGGAATTCGGCGCGAGTTTCGAATTTCGATTTTCGATTTTCGCCTTTCAAGGAGCGTGCCGACGCTCCAGTCGGCCTGATCGACGTGGCTCCGACGATTCTGGATTATCTGCGCATCCCTGCCCCCGCCGCATTCGAAGGCCACAGCCAACTTGGCACGCTCAAGGCCGAAGCACCGGGGACGCCGCACGCTGTCTACAGCGAGAGCCTCTATGCCCACGACGCGTTCCGTTGGGCGCCACTGCGGGCCTTGCGCATGGGGAAGTACAAATACATCCAATCACCAAAGGCAGAACTTTACGACCTCGACGCCGACCCGCATGAGCATACGAATCTGCTGCGCAAGAACGGTGCGGTAGCGTCGGAACTCCAGAACGAATTGGCAAAGATGCTCACTCGTTACGCTCCCTCCCAGCGGGCGGCGGCAACTTCCCTGTCGCCGGAAACGCTGGCGCAGCTTGAATCGCTTGGCTACCTTGCGGCGGAACCACGCGGCAAAATGGAAAACTCCGGGCCCGACCCCAAGGACCGCTTCGCCGAATTTCAGCTTTACCAAAGCGCCTTTCTGGATTTTACCGAAGGCCACAGCGCCGTGGCCCTTCCCAAGCTGCTGTCGATTCTGCGCGCGGACCCGCAAAATACGCTGGCGCGATACCATCTGGGCGAGTGTTTTCTCCAATTGAAGAAGCCCCAGGATGCCCTGCGCGAATGGGTCACCGTGCTCAAGCTTGACCCGCAATATGCTCCTGCCGCCGAAGCCATCGGCCAATACTGGTTGGCAAAAGGGGACTATGCCAAAGCGCGCCGGCGCTTTGAGCAGGTACTGACCTTGACCCCCGATAGCTACACCGGGCATTTCCAACTGGCGATCGCCGACGAACATCTGGGGCTTCTACCGGAAGCGCGCCAGCATTTGGAAATAGCCTGCAAGATCGCTCCGCACGATGAGGGTTGTGCCCGCAAGCTGAAGTCACTTACACAGCGGTAGGGTGTCGGAGAGTCGTAGCGCGGACCCGCGTTCTTTGGTCCGCGGTTCTTCATTTGCAAAGGCCACAAGTCTCACAGAACAGCGTCTGATTTCAGGTTTGGGGGTCGGACCTCGGGAAGAGCCGCAGACCCCAAAGGCGGGGGTCTGCGCTACAATTGCCACATGTTACTGACGGCTGAAAACTGAGGACTGAAGACTTACTTCCCTGGCAGATATTTCACTCCAGGGCGGCCGTGAATGATGCGGCCAATATTCCAAAACTTCTCGTGGAGCTTTTTGAGTGCGGCAGTCACCTTCGGCAGGTCGAGGGGCGATACGATCAGCAGCATCCCCAGCCCCATATTAAAGGTCCGCAGCATGTCATCGGGTGGTACGTTGCCACGCCGGGCAATCAAATCATAAATGGGCAGCACCGGCCAACTTCCCAATTGAACTTCCGCCCTTGCACCGGCGGGGAGGATGCGCGGCGTGTTGTCAGTAATGCCGCCGCCGGTAATGTGCACCAATCCCTTCAGCAGGCCGCGCCGGAGAAGTGGTTCGACCACCGGCCAGTAGCAGCGGTGCGGGGCCAGCAACTCGTCACCCAGCGTGCGGCCGAGTTCGGGAATGGGCTTGGTCAAGGGCAGGTTCTCCTGCTCCAGCAAGACCTTGCGTGCCAGTGAATAGCCGTTGGTGTGCAGGCCCAGCGAAGGCAGCCCCAGGATTGCATCTCCGGGGGAGATGGTGCTGCCGTCAATGATTCGGCTGCGCTTGACCCAGCCCACAATGCAGCCCGCCAAATCGTATTCGTCCTCGGGGTAAAAGCCCGGCATTTCCGCCGTCTCACCCCCCACCAGCGCGCAACCCGCCTTGCGGCATGCACCGGCAAGACCTTTGACGACGTCGGTCACCACTTTTGGGTGCATCTTCCCGGAGGCAATATAGTCGAGGAAGAAGAGCGGTGTGGCGCCATGCACGGCAATGTCGTTGATACAGTGGTTCACCAGGTCCGCGCCCACGGTATCGTGGCGATTGAGGGCGAAGGCAAGCTTCAGCTTGGTGCCGACGCCATCGACACTGGATACCAGTACGGCGTCGCGCGGAAGCCCCTGCAAGGAGAAGAATCCGCCGAAGGCACCGACCTCCCGCAAGACACGAGAGTTGAAGGTGCTGCGGGCCAACTGCTTGATACGAGATTTAGCTTTGCTTGCCGCGTCGATGTCGACGCCAGCGTCACGATAGCGCATAGATGAAAGAATGTGGCGAGTGGCTAGTGTTTAGTGGCTAGTGGGCACTCGTTAGCGGTTAGTGGTCAGTCGTTAGTGGCTGCTGTCCGGCCACTAACCACTATACACTAACCACTATCCACTAACCACTGCCCTTAAAACGTCTGCCCGGTTCTTGACCAGCGCGTCTTGGTAAGGAAGTTCCAAACAATCGAGCCGTCAAACTTCAGCCGCGCCACCAGATTATCTGCTGTCCAGTCTTTGGTGGGGGCGTCGTAGGACCAGTACACAAACAGCGGCTCGCCCACTATATTCTCAAGCGGAACAAATCCCCAAAAGCGGCTGTCGAGAGAATTGTCGCGGTTGTCGCCCATCACGAACAGATAGCCGGGGGGCACGTGCAGCCCGTCATTGTGAATGAAGCTGGGCATCTCCCGCGTCCAGGCAGGGTCAAGTCCCCAGGAAGCGGGCAGGGTTTCGAGCAAACTGGGCGTGGGAGGAAAGTCGTCGCGCAAGGGCATGGCGGCGGGGAACTGAAATTGCGCGTAGGGCTCAAACAACGGACGCCCGTTGAGAAACACCTTTTTGTCTTCAATCTTCACCACATCGCCGCCGACGCCGATGACGCGTTTGACGAACATGACGGAAGGGTTGCGGGGATACCGGAACGCCACAATATCCAGCCGGTGGATTTCTTTCACGGGCGGCAGCCGCAGCGTGGTGTAAGGCAATCGCGGCCCGTAGAGCAGCTTATTCAGGAAAACGTGGTCGCCGATCAGGATGGTGGACTCCATCGAACCGGTGGGAATGACGGTGGCCTCCGCCACGAAGGTACGGATGCAAAGAACGCACGCCAGCACAATGATCAGGGAGCGGAGGGTATCCCACACAGTCTCCTGGCGCTTCTGCCTGACAGGAATAGTGCTCTCCTCTGCCGGTTCAGGCGCGGCCAGTTCTTCCGGCTTGGGTTCGAGTGTCTCCATCCGTTTCAATCTCGATTACGTATTGCGATCAGTGGTTCCTGAATGGCGGTAGGGTACTCTTGCGTGTAACACGCGTTGCAGAAGTGGCCCTGAGTGTCCCCGACGGCGGCGCGCAGGCCTTCAATCGAAAGATAACCCAGGGAATCCGCCCCCAGGAATTCGCGGATCCCCTCCAGGGTATGGGTGGCCGCAATCAATTCCTTTCGCGTCGGAGTATCCACACCGTAAAAGCAGGGGGATACGGTAGGGGGACAACTGATCCGCATATGCACCTCACGAGCACCCGCCTCTCGTACGATGCGTACTATCTTGCGACTGGTTGTTCCACGCACAATAGAATCGTCAACCAGCACCACGCGTTTGCCCTCCAGCAGGCTCCGCACCGGGTTCAGCTTCAGCTTGACGCCGAAGTCGCGGATGGCCTGATTGGGTTCGATGAACGTGCGGCCCACATAGTGGTTGCGGATCAATCCAATCTTGAAGGGAATGCCGGCTTCCTCGGCAAATCCCGTGGCGGCTGGGACGCCGGAGTCAGGGACGGGCACCACTACGTCGGCATCCACCGGATGTTCCCGTGCCAGGTAACGGCCCAGCATTTCGCGGCTGTGCTGAACCGGACGGCCGAACACAATGCTATCCGGGCGGGAGAAATAGACATGCTCAAAAACACACTGCGCCAGAGGAGCGGGCGGAGCAAAACGCAGGGAGGTCACACCGCGCCGGTCGAGAATCACCATTTCACCCGGTTCCACATCACGGATGTACTTGGCGTCAATCAGGTCGAAGGCACAGGTCTCCGACGCCAGCACGTAAGCATCGTCCAGTTTTCCCAGACTCAGGGGGCGGAAACCCCGCGGGTCGCGGATACCGTAAATCGCGTCCTTGAAAAGCATGACCAGGGAATAAGCTCCCACCACTTTGTCGAGCGCTTCGGCCACCGCTTCCGGAATGCCCGCCTGCCGCGAACGGGCGAAATAGTGCAGGATGACTTCCGTATCGCTGGTGGTTTGGAAAATGTCGCCGCGACTTTCGAGCTCCCTGCGCACTGCGGGGGCATTCACCAGGTTCCCGTTGTGCGCAAGCGCAACTTGGCCCTTATGACAGCTCACTTTTAGCGGTTGGGCGTTTCTCAGGTCCGTATCGCCAGCAGTGGAATAGCGCGTATGGCCAATGGCATGACTTCCCGGCAAGCTCTCAACGACCGCTTTGGGGAAAACTTCTTCAACATGCCCCATGCCTTTATGGCAAACAAGGTTTTCGCCGTCGGAAGTGCAGATGCCGGCGCTTTCCTGTCCGCGATGTTGTAGGGCATAAAGTCCCAGATAGGCCAACTTGGCAGCTTCCGTGTGTCCATACACGCCGAAAACGCCGCAATGGTCATGAAACTTGTCGACGTCAAGAAGGTAACTTGGGAAGAGCTGAGAGGCTGGCTCCAATGATTGTTCTCCAAATCTGGGTGGACAATTTAGGCTGACTACTCGGGGTCCCGGGATTCATTCAAACTTCGCTCACACTCGACAAGCCGTGCGTGCGCCGCCGGTCAGGGAGCCTGCCAAAAGCCGCTGGGGCTGACTCTCGCTGGTCGCCCAGCGCAGAGCCTCGCGACGGCCTTCAACCGCATGAACTATTTTGCTCCCTTTCCATGGTCAGCGCAACTGGATTCTGGCACATTGGATTCTGGCGTCCTTTCCCGTCGAGTAATCGTTCACGGGGCACGACGCTGGCTCCAAGCATACCAAATTGACTGCGGCCGGACATATTCAAGCCATTGAAACTTAAGGGCGTCCCGGCATTGCAAGGAATTCTCGCGACAGGTCGGAAGGGGGGGCTAAACAGGCTGAGGAAGAACCCATCGGCCTCTCGTGCCCTGCAAGGGCACAATAGAATAGCCGGGGGCAACGCCCCCGGAAGGGCCGGTCCACCGCCCCCGACCCTGCAAGGGTCGCATTTACCACGAAGGCGGGGCGCATGGCATGCAAGATGTCCCTCGAGTTGGACCCTTTCAGGGTCGAGCCTTGTTGGGGGCGCGTTTTCCGGGGGCGTTGCTCCCGGCTATTATATCGATCCCCTGCGGGGATCAAGGACGGACAGTCCTGAAGGGATTTCCCGCAGCCTGTAAAGCCCCGCCATTCTACCCACCGGCTCATAATGTCGCCAACTTTTGCAATTAAGTATCCGGGCTTTAGCTGACGGCTGAAAGCCGAAAGCTGACCGCTCAATTCCTCACCAATCGTGGCAGGCGGCAGGCTGCGGAGGAGAGAAGCTGGCGGCGTGTGCACGCCACCAGGCATGCCAGTCGCTGGCGATGCGCTGGGATTCCTCCCGTCCGGGATTGGCGGAGGCAGCCACCTTGTTACGCGTCACTCCCTCCAAGGCGAAATTAGCCACCTGCCGCACCTGTGCCTCCGGATCGTCCAAGGCGGCAAGCAGGGCGGGAACCACTTCCCTGGTGCCCAAGTTCTTTAGGCCGATGATGGAGTTCATCCGGTCCGTCACTTGGGCTGAGTGCAAGTTGTCAAAGAGCGGCTGGTAGGCCCGCACGTCGTGAAAGAACCCAAGTGCTCGCAGGATATCTCCCCGCGTCGGCTCGGCACTCCTGGCAAGCATCTCCACAAGCGTGGGGATAAACGCCGGGTCGGCTTTCTCCGCCAGCAGAAGCAAGGCATAGGAGCGGACGGGATCCTCAGCTTCTTCGGCGGCGGCTTTCTCCTTGAAGCCTGCCGCGCCATCCGCACCTCGGAAGACGTTTAGAACCGCTTTCCAGGAAGCTGGGGTGTTCAGGCGGGCCAGCCCATCCACTGCGTCGCGGCGATCCCAGCGGTTGGGTTTCCCGGCCTTCGCCATCGCCACCAACTGATCAAGGAAGAAAGGCTGGGGCAGCGACGTAAGCACCACCACCGCCTCGGCAGGATTAGGGTCCTTGGGATTCGCGACGGCATGGAGATAGGGCTTGAAAGCCGCCTCAACTTCGGCGCGGGTAGAACGGCCAACGGACACGGTCAGCTCATCGATGGCCATGGCAAACGCGGCCGGCTTCTCCGAGAACTTTCCACTCTGGGGGTCAGGCTGAAGCAGCGCCAGGCGACGCTCAGCTCGGACATTAAAGTGGCCGGGCGCGGCAAATTGCGCCCATTGGTTCAGCAGCCAGCGTTCACTATGAACTTGCCCGGGGGGCAGGGTGACATATCCATAAACGGCAGTTCCCTGCGGGCTGCCACAAGGCCGAGGGCCGGGATCGGGCAACCGCACGCCCCGCGAGTCCGCCACCACGAATCGCGGCTCCTGGTCATAATCAACGCCCAATGCGCGGGTGGGAGTGCGATAACGGAAGGCGAAGATCCTGCTGCCCGTGTTGCGGATCACAAACCGGCAGAAGATGGGTTCACCCAGAATGTACCTGGGCTTTTCCGTTTCGAAGTGGACCGAATAATCCACTTGGGCAAGCGCCATAGTGTGATTTCCACCGAGGGCCAGGAATAGCAGACCGAGTTGGATCATGCGTGCCTGGCCGCGAAGGGCCGTCGATATCATGTGGCTCATCATACGCGAAAGTACACCATCCGGGCGTGTTTCTGTTGAGGGCAAAAGCGTGATGGTGCTGATATGCCCCCGCAAGCGGTGCTGCCCTGAGTTGAAGGCAGCGTTACCATTCGGGCGGCTCAATGCCGGCTGGCACAGGCCGCGGAAAAATTGGTTGGCGCTGTGCTTGTCAGCACCGACCTGGATCAGCACCACCCCGACGCTCGGCGCGCCACCCCTCCTCATCTGAGGAGGGGAGCCGTTAGAAGCTCCCCTCCTGATTCAGGAGGGGTGTCCGTCAGCCGATGGACGGGGTGGTTACCCACGGTGAGGCAGGCTGGAAGCCAGCGTCACATCTGAAACGGGGCCAGCCTCTCGCAAGCCTATCTATTCGCATTCGCCGAGTTCGCTCCTATAATAGAGAAGAAGGCGGCTGTCCGCGCATTCCTGGCCGCGGGTCTTCGTCAAACATGGAAGCACATGACTAATTCCAGAAGGGGAGAACATAATTCATGATCAAATCCAAAGGGTACGCCGCCGCTGCTGCCAAGGCTCCGTTAGCGCCCTATTCTTTCGAACGGCGTGATCCTCGCGAACACGACGTCGCCATCGATATCAAGTTTTGTGGCATCTGTCACTCCGACATTCATCAAGCCCGCGATGAGTGGGGCGGCTCCATCTTCCCCATGGTTCCGGGCCACGAAATCGCCGGTGTCGTTACCGCGGTCGGCAGTAAGGTCACAAAATTCAAGAAAGGCGACAAGGTTGGAGTTGGCTGCATGGTCGATTCCTGCCGCACCTGCGCCCCGTGTCAGCAGGGACTGGAGCAATACTGCACGGTGGGTTCAATTTGGACTTACAACAGTCGCGACAAAGATGGCACGCCCACCATGGGCGGCTATTCCGATAACCTTGTGGCCGACGAGAATTACGTTCTGCGCATGCCCGACAACCTGCCGCTCGACGCCTGCGCGCCGCTGCTCTGCGCCGGGATCACGCTCTACTCCCCCTTGAAGCATTGGCAGGTGGGGCCCGGCAAAAACGTGGCGATTGTCGGCCTGGGTGGCCTGGGTCACATGGGCGTAAAGATTGCCCACGCCTTGGGCGCCGAGGTCACCGTGCTCAGCCACTCGCTTCGGAAGCAGGAGGATAGCAGGCGTCTGGGGGCCGACCATTTCCATGCCACCTCCGACCCTGCCACCTTCAAGAAACTGCGGGGCAGCTTTGATCTCATCATCAACACCGTCTCGTTGCCGATGGATTGGAACCAGTTTATCGCTCTGACGAATGTCAACGGGTCCTTCGTCGTGGTGGGTATCCCCGACAAGCCGGTTGCTATTGCCGCTTTCTCCCTGATCGCCGGACGCCACAGTCTTGCCGGATCGTCGATCGGAGGGATTCGAGAGACCCAGGAGATGCTGGATTTCTGCGCCCAGCATGGAATAACCAGCGATATTGAAGTCACTCCGATACAGAAGGTGAACGAAGCGTTTGAGCGCATGATAAAAAGCGATGTGCGGTACCGCTTTGTGATCGATATGGCATCGCTGAAGTAACCTTGTGCGGCCTGTAGCGGCGGCTTTACGCCGCCACCGTTGAAAGATAAATGGCGGGGTAAACCCGCCGCTACGCCGCCCCTTCGCGAGGCAAACTCGCCGCAGCAGCATCGAATTGACTCATTATCCGGATTGGGTGCGAACATGCGTTCTCCATTTCCAAGCCGCTGTTTGCTTGTCGCCGCGCTGTTGCTGAGTGCGCTGGCAGTGCCTCGCGTGGCGTGGGCAAACCTCAAGCTCTTCATGAAAGACGGCAGTTACCAAATCGTCTCCAGCTACGAGGTCCACGGCGACCGCGTCCGCTACTTCAGCGTCGAGCGCTCCGAGTGGGAAGAGGTGCCTGCTTCGCTGGTGGATTTTGATGCCACCAAACAAGCGGTGGAAAATACCAAGGCCGTGGAGAAGAAACGCCTTGAGGAAGCCAGGGAACTGGAGAAGGAGCGATTCTACAAGCCCCCGGACCAGGGTTTGGAGATCGCCCCGGGTGTTCGGCTTCCCGGGGACGATGGGATCTTCACCGTCGATGGGCGCCGCCTGGTGCGACTGGTGCAGTCCTCCGGTGAGCTTGTCACCGATAAGAAGCGCGCGGCCATGGTGCTGGCGGTTCCACTTCCCGTCGTTAAGACTCGCTCGCTGGTGATTCTCGAAGGCGCGAAAGCGGCGGTGCGGTTGAACGATCCGCTGCCGGTCTTCTACATCCAATCCGCTAGCGGCCTTGGCGTCAAGCTCGGATTGGTGCACCTGAAGCCGGGCAATGAGTCGCGCATCGTCGAGGCCGTGGAAACCAGCCGCGGCAAGAACGGCAAAGCCACCGAAGTGCGCACCCTGGTGCCGTTGGACCGTAAGCAGGTGGCGCCCAACCTCTATTCCCTCAAGCCTCTTCAACCGCTGGAAGCAGGTGAATACGCCCTGGGTGAGTTGGTGGACGACAAACTCAGCCTGGATGTCTACGACTTCGGATACGAAAAATGGCAGGTGGTGAAGTGACCGGATCATCAGGTCATCGGGTCATTTGTTGATCGGGTCATTGGATCATTGGGCCATGACAAGCAGCGGAAGTACTCGTCAGCACGGGTAACCACCCCGTCGCTCGGCGCGCCACCCCTCCTGAATCAGGAGGGGAGTTTCTGAC
>JARLGN010000517.1 GCA_031292775.1 Acidobacteriota bacterium
CCATCAAGATCGAATTCCGATCCAATTGAAATCGATCCCGATTCCAAGGCGGCGTCGAGCCGCCGCACTCCAAGGCGCTTTGCGCACGCAGCTTGCATGAAGTGGCCATTCTCCCGGCGCGTCTCTATGACTTTCGATGCCATGTTTAGTTGCGGCTACGCCCCGCCGCGCTACTTTCTCCCGGCAATCTCCTCCAAAATCGTCCGCAGGCGGGCGATGGAAACGGCGGCTTGCCCGTAGCGCAGGGTGTTATAAAGTTTGGTGAACTCCATCACGCCGGGACCCCATGGGGTACTTATAAACGAAATGGCAAACTCGCGGGGCGTTTGCGACGGCTTCTTGCGAAAGCCTTTTTTCTGCAGCGTACTCAGCAGGCGTTGATAAGTCAGCGTAGCCTGGCGCGGTTCCAGCGCCGAATCGCGGCGGGCAAATCTCCATGCCAGGCGGAAGCGCAGTTCCTTTAGCGTTCCCGATTTGTCGGTCAGGATCAGGCCCGCCAGGATGCCGAGCATGATCACCAGGACGAGTAACTTGTGGGCCATCAGCCAGCCTTCAATGCGGAAGGCGGCGCGGATTCCCAGGCGTTTGAGCCGATCTGAGCGTTGCCGAAAGACCTGCTGGAAGTTACGGGAATCCTGTTCGATCTCCCGCGCCAAAAGCACTTGATGGCTAAAATCGTAGTTGATGACCCACTCATTCCAGAACAGCGCTGCCGTATCCACGTAATCGTCCCATTCACCGGGTAAAACCGGGTGGGGATCGGCGGGCGTAGGGTCAAAAGGAATCCACCCATAGCCGGTAAAGTAGACTTCCACCCAGCTATGAGCGTCGCGGGCTCGCACCACAAAGTCCTTGCCAATGCGATTGTAAGACCCTGTCTGAAAACCATTCACCAGCCGCGAGGGCACCTTCAGCGTACGCAGCATTACCGCCATGGCAGCGGCAAAATACTCGCAATAGCCGGACTTGGAGCGGAGCAGGAAGCTACCCACGGGGTCCGCCGGCTCGATGGCGGGTGGGTCGAGGGTGTATTGGAAATTATTGCGCAGGTACGATTGAATCGCGGTGGCGCGATCGTAGTCATTCCTTGCGGAAGCGGTGATGGTGCTTGCCAGTTCTCTTACCCGCGGGTCGAGAGTGTTGGGCAGGCGAAGATAGACCAGCCGTATCTCGTCCGGAAAATTCGGGGAAGAGTCCTGGAGTTCCTTTGCCGGAGGCAGACCGGTGTCGGAAACCACTTCGTAGGCAAAGGGGACACTGAGATTCTGGGGGTTGTGCAGTGACCCGGTTTGGTCCAGGCTCAGCAAGCGTATGCCGGTAAGTTCCCGTGGTTCCGCGGCGGCGAAGAGCACATCGGTGGAAAGCGCGGCGCGCAAAACGCGGTAATGCAGCGGGTGATGCGGGCGGTGTTCCCAGCCATCGGGCGGGGGAACCACGAATCGTTGATACGATTCCGCCTCAACGGCAATCCGGTCTGTGTTGTCGTTGAACCATCTCTTGCCGTTAAAACTGTTCAAGCTAACGCCGCGCCATTTGACGCCCACATACGACCGCAGATTCCCCTCCGGCATCACGCGCATGACCACCATGGGCGAGCGCAGAATCTTACGGATGTCGCCCAGGTTGACGGTCTCAGAAAATCCCGTGAGGTTCTGAGCCTGCATTGAGAGGTTGGTCAGGTATCCGGTCCGGTAGCGGGGAATGACGAAAAACAGGGCCCCAGCCAGAAGAAAGATTCCCGCCGCCAAGCCCGCTGCCGCCTTCATCAGAGCACCTTCGAGCGCCCGGCGATTCTGCTCGGGCATTCGAAATGGACCCTCGGGAGCTCGCTGCGCCGCTTCCACTCCACGCTTGATTTCATAGCTGATGAAGGTGGAAATGGCGAAGACCACGTAAAGCGTAAAGAAGGCCAGGAACGTGGTGCCCACGGTTAGCACGGCGCTGGCAAGCATCATCAGGAATGAGAGTGTGGCCAGGAGACCGTAATCGAGATAAGTGCGAGCCGAAAAGATTTTCATGACCGCTAGGAAAAGCATTAAATGGACGGTGGCAGCCAACATGCGATCAATGGGGCTGGGGCCGCTGGAGAAGATTAGAAAATCCAGGCCGTAGAAGAAAATATAGAAGATGCAAATGCGCGTGACCGTTTTGGGGCCAAGGGAGTAATCGGTTCCGCGAATGTAACTCCACAATTTGATGCCCAGAGCGCCGCTCATGACCACAATCGAAACCACGTCCAGCTTGCCCGTCGTGGCAACGGTAAGGAATCCCGTGGTGAGCATCAGCAACAGCGAAATCTCAAAGTAACGCTGCACGCTGATGTGCGACTGGCGCTGCTGCGCGTCGGTAGCGACGACTTGTGCTTTCTTCCCCATGGCGGTTGTGACCCGGTCGAGGGCCTTATTGTATTGCAGAAAAGCTCAGCTTGCGAGGGAACCTGGGTGTCAGGCGCCGGGGATCAGGTGTCGGAGCTTGATTTGGGAACTATGTTCCGAGCACCTCACCTCGGGTTGGTCCTCGCGGCTGCGTTGTCATCCACCGCGGGAGAGGGTAGTATGCTTGTGCGTGTGTCGCTTGTGCGTGGGCTGAGGATAACCCGGCCGCACCCTCATATAAGGTCTGCCCCAGGAATGGTTCGATCCCCCGATTCTCCGATGGCCCTATCTCCAGAATTCCTACAGGAACCCAATGAAATACTTCTTTCTCATTTTGTCTATTTCCTTTGCCGTGATTGCGCGCCCCGC
>JARLGN010000014.1 GCA_031292775.1 Acidobacteriota bacterium
AGGGGGCGGGCTCGACCTGAAGCAACCCCCTCGTCTCACGCCCAGTCCCTCTGGAACTCGCAGGAGGTGAACCTTGTATCGAGCGCTCTACCTGGTTTCGCTTCTGTCCATTGTTACATGCATGGGTTGGTCTGCGGAGCTTACCGTTCCCAGCAGCGCGGAGTTCTGCGGTGATTGCCATCGGGCGATCGAAGAGGGCTGGAAGCAGTCCGCGCACTCCCAAGCTGTTGAAAGTCGGCTCTTCCAAGACGCCATGAAGCTGGCCGAAACGGACTACGGCGTCTCAGCCCGTAAGACGTGCCTGAGTTGCCATTCACCCATCGCCGTGCAGAGCGGAGACCTGGCGCTGATTAAGAAAGTGAGTTGGGAAGGCATCACCTGCGATTATTGCCACTCCATTCGGGACGTGACGCTCACCGGGCCAAACCCCAAGGCCACGGTGGACTATTCACTTGTTAAGAGCGGTCCCTGGAAAGACGTGACTTCGCCCGCGCATGGAACGGCTTTTTCGGCCGTGCACACTTCCGCCCTGATTTGCGCTTCTTGCCATGAATACCGCAATTCGCTGGGGTTCCCAGTTCTGACCACCTACTCGGAGTGGAGCAAGAGCGCGTACGGCGCAAAGAACCAAAGTTGCCAGTCGTGCCACATGGACCAAGTAAAGGGGAACGTCGTGGACCCGCGCGTCCAAAGGACGGCCGAAGCCACCATCAATCTCCATCAGATTCCGGGCAGCCACTCGATGCAGCAGTTGGAAAAGGCCCTCCACGCGCAGCTTTCTGCCACGCATCAGGGCGGCCAGCTCCAAATTGTGGTGGAAATCACGAATCGGGGTGCAGGGCACTTTGTGCCGACGGGCTCTCCCATGCGGCAGCTAATCCTGGAAGTCCGTGCCGATCCGTACGGCGGCGCCCAGATGCGAGCACGGCGTGTTTTCCGCCGCACTGTAGCCGATGCGAAGGGCGCGACCATTGAGCGCGAGTCGCAGGCCTTCATCAAGGGGGCAAAAGAGATCTCCGATACGCGCATTCCTCCGGGCGTGACCCGCACGGAGACCTTCACCTTCCAGGTACCACAGGGGATGCGTACCCAGGTGGAGGCAGATTTCATCTATTACTACTCCCCCATGGCGACCACGGAGGCACAGCAGCAGGTCAAGTTCCTGAGCCTGCGGCGGCTGGTGGAATAGAGGTGGGGGCACGAAGGCTCATTGCGCAGAGAGCGGCCCGCAGCAGAAGCTCGCCGATGATCGTGATGAGGTCCGGCCTGCCATAATCCCGAAATCCTGTTTCTGACCTACTTAAACCCCAACTGGCGCGCGATCAACGCGTCGCGCCAGCGGTCGGGCAGTGCGCGGACGAGGCTAATTTGGAAACTGGAGTGGTTGCCCACGACGTAGCGCGTGCGGGGGCGCCGGGCGGTCAACGCGTGCGCGACAGCTTTCACCACGACCTCAGGTGGCGCGGCCTTCGCGGCCTCCCGCTCAATGCTCGCACGAACTCCGGGCACATAGGATCCATACAACTGGAGCGCTTCCGCGGGAAGTTCCGCCCGTAGTGCCTCCTCGCTGGCTAGTGATTTCTTTGTAATAGGTGTCTGAATAAATCCCGGTTCAATAAGCGCAACTTGAATCTTCCAGGGGCGAAGCTCCATGCGCAGGGAGTCCGTCAAAGCCTCCAGGGCAAACTTTGAGGCGGAATAGGCGCCCGTGAATGGGCTGGAGATCAGACCACTTATTGAACCGATATTCACGATGCGGCCCCGGGCCTTTCGCAGGCTGGGGAGAAAGGCCTGGGTAACGGCAATTTGGCCAACCACGTTGACCTCCATCTGGCGGCGAAGCGCATCGAGTGGCAGGAACTCCAGCATGCTGCCCACGACGATGCCGGCATTGTTGACCAGTCCTGCCAGTCCCTCGCCGCCCAGGGCCTCCATAATATTGCGCGAAGCCTGCCCCACTTCCATCTCATCACTGATGTCCAGGCGAACCGGAACCAGCCGCTCAGAAGCGCGCCGCCGCAGGGATTCTCCATCAGCGGCTTTGCGAATGCCGGCGAAAACGCGGAAGCCCAGTTTGTCGAGGTGCAACGCGCACGCTTCTCCGATTCCAGTCGATGCTCCCGTAATCACCACCGCACCCATGTCTGCCATCGGTTCTCCTTTTTGTTGAGAGCTATGATATCAGCGGACGGGCGGCTGCATTGCGATACCGTAAATATTTGTTTTCCTGGCAAACATTTTGCGCGCGACGCAGGGGCGAACGGCGTTCGGCCTTGGACCAGCGCCGCTGGTCCCTTTACGCAACGTGGAACGGCATCCTGCCCGTGATGTTCACGACCAGGACCTGTCCCGATGCATTTGATCGGGATGGCCATGCCACGCTTCTGGTTGCAGCCCACCGCACTGCACTGCGCAGAACTCCCTTGCCTGCCGAACAGGCGAATATCGCTCGCCTCTCCCGGAGATTATTCGGGAAAAATCCTAAGAAGATTGCCTATAGTGTTGTGGGGAACCGGCAATAGTCTACTCCAACGCAGCCAGCAGCAGCGCCGCCTTGCGCGCCAGATTCAAGGCGCGCGAAAGATCGCCAATGGTCATTGCCTTTGTGGCTTGAGCAAAGAAGGTGCGGGCATCCTCAAGCGCTTTCCGATCGTTGGCGGAAAGCTGCGCGCCATTCAACCGCGTCAGGCGCTGGCGAATGTCCCTCTCCAAATCCCCGAACTGGCGCCGGAGTTCAGTCTCCTGCCCAGAACTCTCGCGTGGTTCGAGGGCGGGAACTTCCGCCGGTGGGGGTTCGGGAATCTCCTGCTCGGTGGATTCCGGGGTTTCAGCGGGAGGTTCGTTGTGCGCCGGAGGGCGCCGTCGGGGGTGGGTTGGCGGGCCTGTGGTTTGAGGGGTTGGATTCTCCTCGGGCTCCGGCTCGGCAGGAGGGGCAGGCTGCTCGATAACCAGGACCTCTGCGGGTTTCTCTGCGGCAGGAGCTGCCGCCGGAGGCGGCGCCGGAACGTAAACAACTACACTTTTGGAATCCTGGCGTTTTGGACATCCGCCAATCCAAAGCAACAGGGCGCAAACTGAGGTAATGGTTCCGTTGCGCAGCATATCTGGAATTCTACCACGCAACGGGCGCGAGTTATCGCCGGCGGGGGCCCCATGAGGATGAGGCGCGGCAGAGGGCCCCCAGGGACGGCACGCGCGAAGCGATGAAACGCACACCGTAGTTCTGCAGGTAAACCTGCCCGGGCATTCCCACCACGCTCAGCACGGCGAACAACAAGCCGGTGAGGATGCACAAGGCCAGAGCGCCAAGAGAAATCGTTACCGGATTCCATGCCCACGCCAGCCCTACCACCCGCAGAGCCAGAATTACGAGCGCCGCCGTGACCAGCGCCCCGGAGGATAATCCCATGAGGACGGGGAAAAGAACGAAGAGAACACCAATGCTAATCCCCATCCCCACCGCAAAGCGCAGCACGATGTAAAAGAAAAACGTCCCCGGATCGCGGCGCGAGCTATTCCAGATGATTTTCCACGCGGCAGGAACGGAAATTTTATCGGAGTACATCAATGGCGCCACCAGATCATCCGTGAGCGTGATCAGGACGGCAATCAGCAAGCCGACGCAGACGACGGCTATCAACTCGGATACGATTAACACGGAAACAAGCCACTCCGGATGACCGGCTTCACGCACCAGGTGCAGATAGCGGAATGAAACAATAATGATTCCAGATACCATCACCAGGACAGCGCCCACCACTCCCAACAGCCAGAAGAAGTAGGCACGGCCAAGGGACCTCAGGTTTTTCCATGCCGTGCCAACCACCACGTCATGTTTGATGACGGCATCGATCAATACAAACCGGAATACACAACGCGCGTAGATAAGGCCAAGAATCAGGCAAAGGCTTAGGACTACAGCCAGCACGATTAAACTAAGGTGCTGGGCAATAACCATGCGGATGCGGAAAAGAAACTCGGAACTATGAATGTCAATCGGCAGTGCGCCGAAGCCCCACTGAAATGCCGCAGTGGATGTGCCGCCACCCAAAAACAGGCAAACCACACTCAAGGCTACCCAACGGTGTCCGACGAAAGGGCGAAAAAGCAGCCGCAGCGTTTCGTCCCACGCGGGGTAAAGAGACTCGATGGGAGATAGCGCGCCGGTCTCTGTTCGGCGGCGCGGTACGAAACGGGTTGGTTGGGGGGGGCGTTCGGCAGCGTCCAATCGGTCATCTCTCCCGCAAAATCTTTCTCTGGATCAAGCGCTGCCAAGTGTGGCACAACACCAGTCACGGCTGGGCAGCGGCAAGCGGTAAAACTTTCGCGGGCAAACGTGTCAAGGCGAGTTTACCCAAGTGGGGAAAAAGTCTCTGTTCCCTCTATGCAGCCGAATGCGTTTGCGTCGCCTTAACCTGCTTACGGTAAATCTGCCGCCATTGCTCACGCTGGGCGAGGACGTAGTCCCGTGCTTCCTGGTGTGACTTATATACCCGCTTGCCCTTGAGCAGGTTGCACGGCTGGCAAGCGGTCACCAGGTTGTCCATACTCCGCTGGCCGCCTTTGGAGTGCGGGTGGACGTGATCAATGGTCAGGATAAGCCAGCTTTCGAAATCGCGCAGGCCATCCAATCCACAGTAGTAGCATTTGAATTTATCCCGCTTGAAAATCTTCATCGCATCTTCGCGGCTCAAATGCGGTGAGGGTCCGGCGAAAAACTTTGTCAGCCGCCTAAGGTCCATGGCTCCTCCATAGGCAGGTATTGAACTCGCGAATGACCTCCGATGGCATTGTTGCCAGGTTGGGAAACATTACCATCAAACTATCGCCGTTCAAAGTGCCAACAGGCGGCAGAGATGCCTGCCCCAGTGCCTTCCAAGTGCCCCTGGCGCGCCATTATCTTAACGCTCTTCCTGCCGAATTGGTAGCGCGGGACACTGACGAGGAAATCTGATCGCAAAGAATGGGGGCGATGTAGCGCCGACCTGTCTTTCAGGTCCGCGCCACACTTCTCAAAAAAAAGGGAACGAATCGGGCTTAAGATTTGTCAATACTCGCCAGAGAGGCAAAACCGGTTCGAATAGGAGGGCGCAAGTTATGACGTGGGCCGCGGAGTTCGCGTCACCTTGATCGCTGCTGGGAATTTCGCACTGTGCATTTCCCGGAACTTATGCGATTCTTCCTTTGCAGCACTCAAGACAACCTGGGTTCAAAAGAACACCAGCGCCGATGTTTTCTTCAATAACCTGCGAAGGACCCGGAGAGGTTATCCGGCGGGCGGAACGCGGCATATCCTGGCCATTCGGGCATTGCAGTGGGCCAGGATGTACATGCGAACCTGCGGGAGCATGCGGTGGTCCAGGCAAATATCACGCAAGTCAGTGACTGCCATGTCGGGAAGGAAGGCGAGCACCCGGGCAAATGGAGTGAGCGGATTGCGGATGAGCGCGAGTCGCAGATAATAGTGATGCGACCATCGTTGGTGCTGGGATAATTGATCCACGACGCTGGGGGGAAGACCTTCGCGGGCGAGCACTTTGAGTAAGTTTCCTTCCGTGAGGTAAGGGTTATCAAGGGCCGCGCGGATCAATTCCGGGTCTGGGCTGAAGAGAAGGGTGGCGGCAAGGCGTCCTGTGCCACGCCGGGCGAGCGAGGTTTTTTCCCCTCGTGGCATACCCACGAGCTTCTTGAGAATGGTTTCTTCCGCCACTATCTTGACGTCTGCGGGAACGGCAGGGGTTTGGGCCACACGCAGCAGATCGAAGAGGTAGAGAAATTTCATCAGGGGCAGGGAAACCAGCCGCGGAGTCTGCGGATGTCGAACCAGGGCAAGTTTTACGGTATAACTCCGCCGGGCAGCCTGGTGGTGGGCAAGTTCGAGAACGACGTCGTACGCCAGGTCTTTGCGCTCAAGCAGGCGGAGCAGATCACTCTCCTGCAAATGGGGATTGCGCGCGAGCCCCAGAAGAACTTCCTTGGCGGTTTCTTTGAAGAAGGTTTCTATTTCCGCGCGCGAAGAAACGGCGGCGGCCAGCTCAGCCCGTTGCTGTAAGTGTTCCCGCGGTGAGTGGTCAGCCATACGATGCCGATTTTAAAAGGGACGGGCTATTTACTGCAAGTCGGACCACTGCCTCCACCGCGCGCATGGCTTGTAGAAACGCATGATGTTTCCTCTAAAACGGCATGCCACGCGCCATGGATGGAGCAGATAAAGAGCATCAAGGGGAGACGCTCACGAGGCTTTTGCATCTAAATCGCAGGGTGACAGAAGAGCACGTTGGAGCGTAAAATGAGATTTTACTTGAAAAGTCCATCAATAATTGGTATTTGGAATGGGTCATCCGAAGGATCGCAAGCTGTTCAACATGCGTTTCCAGCGGGAAATACCCGCTGGGTTTCAGGCGATATAGGTAACGGGTGCGCCCAGGTCACCTACGATTCACCATCCCAAAATCGAGGTAGCTGTTCAATGAAGAAAACCACTGCGCTCTGGACCCTCACAATACTAGTTAGTCTCTCGTCCGGCGCCACCGCAGGCGGGCTCGCAAACCGCTCTGCCCGGTCCGTAAGCCTGAACATGGTGGCCCGCATGCAAGCGCCACCCCAGGCGGCCAAGGCCCCACAATGGAAGAGTCGGGAAGAGTACGACGCTTACAATGCAATGGCGACGGCAACGGATCCCGACAAGAAGGTATCCCTGGCCGAGGCGTTTATCCAAAAGTATCCGACCTCCGATTTCAAGTCGGGCGCCCTCCTGACCGAAATGCAGGTCTACGCCTCGCAGAGTAAAACTGACAAGGCTGTCGAGGTGGCAAAGAAGGTGTTGGATGTTGACCCTGACAATCTTGTCGCTCTCCGCTTCTTGAGCTTTACGTTCCCGTTTCTGTATAAGCCCACTGACGCGGACGCTACCTCAAAGCTCTCGCGGGCTGACGGTGACGCCCACCATGGGCTGGACCTTCTGCAGAAACTCCAGAAGCCTGCGGGGGCGACCGATGAGCAGTTTCAGCAGGGCGTCAAAGAATTCCGGGGCGTCTTCAATAGTTGTGTCGGATTTGCTGCCCTTCAGCGCAAGGATTATCCCAATGCAATTACCGCTCTGAAGGCGGCGACTGCGGATAATCAGAATAGTTGGTACGCCGTCTACTGGATGGGTCTTGCTTACCTCTATTCCACGCCACGCGATTACGATCATGCCATTTGGTATTACGCGCGTGCGGTCGCTCTGGCCAAGGCCGGGAAAGACCCCAATGCCACGGATTGGGAGAAGTATCTGAAACAGACTTATGTGGGGTACCACGGGACCGACACCGGGCTTTCAGACATCGAGACCCAAGCGGCCGCTACCGCCGACCCGCCCGATGGTTTTAAGGTCGCTCACGCCGAGGCTCCAAAACACACAGGGAACAACACTGTTGACGCATTCAACACGCTCACCTACAACCTGACACTGGGTGGTGAGACAGCCCAGAAGCAATGGGACGGCATAAAGGGTCAGCCCGTTTCCAACTTCGGCGGCACTGTTGTGAGTGTGGAAAAGGGGACTGATCCCAACTCGTATTCAGTGCACATTGCCGTGCTCGACGGCACGAAATCGGCCGGCGGGTATGACATCGAGCTGAAGGACACGACCCAGCCCGACGTGAAGAATCTGCAGAAGGGCGACTTGCTGACGTTTAAGGGGATGTTGGACTCTTATGTTGCAACCCCCAATCTGATTTTGACTTTGGTGGGGGAAGTAACTTCCGACCTCCCGGATAAACCAGCCGCCAAGCCCAAGCCAAAGGCGCCGGTTCACCATCCGGTCCATAAGGCAACGACCAATTAAATTCCGTGAGGCAGGGTGCCGGCACACGCTGGTGGCCCTGCCTCAACTCTCCTGCTGGCGCACCATCCAACCATAAAGCTGTGCCCGGTCAAGCCGGGAATTCGGACAACTGCCCCCCGCGAGCGGAGTTGTCTTCTTACGCTCGACCTGTTCAAGGAATCTGGCGAAGAGGGATGGGGATCTTCCGGCGGGAAGCCCCTCGCAATCAGCGGGCAGCGCGCGAGCGGCGTTTGGGCTTATGGTCAAGGCCCAGGTCTTCCACCTTCCGGCTTAAAGTATTGCGATGAATGCCAAGAGCTACAGCGGCCTTGGAATGATTATCATTGTTCTTTTCCAGCATCCGTTTAATGAACCGTTTCTCAAATTCCGAAACGGCATCGGTAAAAAGAATCCCGTGCTCAATCATCTGATTGACGAGGGATTCAAGTTGGTCTTTCACAGTCATACTCCGATCAGTAGAAACTCAGGGGATTTGCGAATTATTTTTTGCCGGACCCTTTTCGCTTGGGGTCAGTGCCTCCCGGAATTTTTCAAATCCAACCTGGAATTGGGCGCGCAGGCTTGCGGGCATAACCAGCGCAATGGCACGCGTTCCCGTGGTTACATAGGGCGCCAGGGCCGACTGCCGCAGGGCGTCAGGCTTGATGGCGAAGGCCATCATGGCCATCAGCAGAATGGAGTCGATCAAAACGCCACGCACCAAACCAAACACCCCGCCCAGGAACCGGTCGAACCATTGGATTCCAGCGGTCTTGATGAGCTTGCGCGCCACCACTCCCACCAGCGTGCCGATGATGAATGTGCCCAGAAACAGCGTCAGAAATCCCAAGCCGAGGGCGATTTCGTGCGACTTGGTCAAATCGTCGAACCACACCGCGGCGCGGGAATAGCCGATGGCAGCGACCACCAAGCCGATCAGGACTGTCGCCAGGGAAATCAGTTCCTGAACGAACCCCTTCATCACGGCCGTGATTACGGAAGCCACGACAATCAACGCAAGAACACCATCAACCCAATTCGATGTGGACATGGCCCAATCGCAATCTGCTGCGGACTCACCCTAACGGAGGGATTCTCCTGTCATCAAGCGATAAGCTTCGCGGTATTTTTCGCTCGTCTTCTCCACCACCTCAGGGGGCAGCGGAGGCGGCGGGGGTTGTTTATTCCAGTCAAGTGACTCCAAGTAGTCGCGGACAAACTGCTTGTCAAACGACGGTTGGGACTTTCCCGGCGCATAA
>JARLGN010000518.1 GCA_031292775.1 Acidobacteriota bacterium
AGCCTGCGGGAAGAGGTGCTGAAGGCGCTCGATGTGGCGCGGGAAGAGAAGTTTATCGGCGGCGCACTGGAGGCTCGCGTGATCCTGGCGGCCACCGGCGATCTTCTGCCGCTGCTGGAACAATACCGGGAATTTCTGCCGGGATTCTTCATCGTTTCGCAGGTGGAGCTTTCTCAACAAGCGATTGATGGCGCGACCGCCACGGGGCTGGAGGGCCTGAGCGTGAAGATCGAAAAAGCGCTGGGCCAGAAATGTGATCGCTGCTGGAATTATTCCGAACAGGTGGGTAAGGACGAACGGTATCCCACCGTGTGCGAACGATGCTCGGCGGCACTGAAGGAGATCGAGAAAATCAGTGGTTAGTGGATAGTGGCTGGCAACAAGCGAAATAGCTCCCCTCATAGGTCGCGGAGGGCAAGACGTGCTCGCACAGGTCATGTCGCTTCCGCAACCCAGAAGGGAGTTCACCACAGAGGTCACGGAGGCTCACAGAGTCTCAAAGGGCAAGGAAGAGCCGCGGGCCTAGCGAACAGGTCCGCGCTACGCCAGCTCCGTGGTGAATCGTGCCTGGGTTTTCAATGACCCGATGGCCCGATCACCCGATGACCCGATTAATGGACGGATGGGGGAATCCAAAATCCAAAATCTAAAATCCAAAATCTCGATGGTCGCAATAGCAGCGCTGGTGTTTGCGGCTGACCAGGTGACCAAGATACTGGTGGAACGCCGCATTCCCGACCGCACGGTTGTCCCCGTCGTGAAGGGATTCTTTAACCTGACCAGCACCAAGAATTCCGGAGCTGTGTTTGGCCTCTTCGCGGATTCGTCTGTCTGGTGGAAAACGCCCCTGCTGATTGTCGTTTCCGCAGTGCTGCTGATCGCGGTCGTTACCGTGGTGGTCAAGACCCATCACCTCCACTGGCAAACGAGCGTCGGGCTGTCGCTGGTTTTGGGCGGCGCGCTCTCCAATCTTTTCGACCGCATGCGCTGGGGACAGGTGGAGGACTTTCTCGATTTCTACGTGCGCAGCTATCACTGGGCCACTTTCAATTTGGCGGACAGCGCCATCGTGGTGGGGACGGGACTGATTGTTTTGCAGGTGCTGTTAGGAGAATAGGTGTCAGGTGCCAGGTTTCAGGTGTCAGGCACGCGAAATCATGAGTTGGGGGCCAGAATAGGGGCTGCCGTCTTCCTGTGATTAGGTGACTAAGTCAGTGCCCGCCGGCGCATTAAGCGGTTTTAAATGACGCGATGGCCCGATGATCAAATCACCCAATTCCCTGACACCTGGCACCTGATACCTGACACCTTGCCCGAGGAGTTGGCATGTCTGTGACTCTCGAGTTCGTGGTTCCGGCGGAGGCAGCCGGTGACCGGCTTGACCTCTTCCTGGTGCGGCAGATGCCGGACTGGAGTCGCAGCCAGATTTCCCGCTTGATCCGCGATGGACTGGTGATGCTTGGCACCATCCCCGCGAAGAAGAGCGGGGAAGTGATCGACGCTGGGACGGCAATCTCCGTCCGCGCCGAGCATGAAGAGCTGCACGCCACGCCGGAAGACCTTCCGCTGGACATCATCTACGAAGATTCGGACATTTTGGTGGTTAACAAGGCCGCCGGAATGGTGGTTCACATCGGCGCCGGTGTAAGCTCGGGAACACTCGTCAATGCCCTATTAGGACATATTAATGCCTTGTCAAGCGCAGGCGGCGATCAGCGGCCGGGAATTGTGCACCGGTTGGATAAGATGACCTCCGGTCTGGTGATCGTGGCCAAGAACGACGCCGCACACCGCCGGCTGAGTGAGCAGTTCAAATCGCGCGAAGTGCACAAGACCTACCTGGCGCTTGTCCACGGACGCGTGCGTGCTGACAGCGGAGAAGTCGCCCTCCCCGTGGGTCGCGACCCGCGGCAGCGGACGCGAATGAAGACGGGCGGAATCGCTCCGCGTGAAGCTTTGACGAAATACCGCGTGGTGCGGCGCATCGGCCATTTCACGTTGGTGGAAGCGATGCCGCAAACCGGCCGCACCCATCAGATCCGCGTGCATCTGGCGAGCCTTGGCCATCCGGTGGTAGGCGACAACACCTATGGCGCGCCCGCCAAGCTGCGATTCGGGGCCGGCGAGGAACCCACCCTGCCGCGCACATTTCTTCACGCCGCAAAGTTGGCTTTCACGCACCCCATTACCGGCGCTCCGCTACAGTTTGAAGCGCCGCTGCCCGGCGAACTTGCGGCGTTCCTCGACCATGTGGTGGAGCGTGAGGGGAGCACTTAAATTGAATATTGTAACGGCGAGTTTACCTCGCCACATGGCGGCGTAAGTCTGCTACAAAGTGCAGGCGAATTAATTATGGCGATACTCGATCGATTTAAATTAGACGGTAAAGTCGCCGTGGTAACCGGCTGCCGGCGCGGCATTGGCAAGGCGCTGGCCGTGGCCCTCGCGGAAGCCGGGGCTGATATTGTGGGCGTCAGCAAATCACTGGAACCGAGCGGCAGTGAAGTGGAGCAGGCGGTTGTCCAGGCAGGCCGCAAGTTCACACCTTATCAATGTGATTTTCGCAGGCGCAAAGCCGTCCACGAACTCACCGCCCGCGTCAACGCCGACTTTCCCGTTATCGATATACTTGTTGCCAACGCCGGGACGACTCGACGCATGCCCGCGACAGAGCATTCAGACGAAATTTGGGACGAGGTTATGGAGGTCAATCTCAATTCTCAATTTGTCCTCAGCCGTGAATTTGGCTTGAGAATGGTGGAGCGCGGCGCGGGCAAGATCATCTTCATTGCTTCCCTGTTATCTTTTCAAGGTGGAATTCTGGTGCCTAGTTATGCGGCGAGCAAGGGTGGCGTGGCGCAGCTTACCAAGGCGTTGGCGAACGAGTGGGCCGGCAAGGGCGTACAGGTGAATGCCATTGCCCCCGGTTACATCGCCACAGACTTGAACGTAGCTTTGCAGACGGATCCCGAACGGAATCCTGCTATCCTGATCCGGATTCCCTTTGGCCGCTGGGGCAAACCGGAGGACTTGCAGGGCGCGGTGGTTTATTTGGCCTCCGCCTCCGCCAATTATGTGAACGGCACGCTCCTCACTGTCGATGGCGGCTGGATGGCACGGTAGAGCGAGGGCTTTAGAGTCAGGATGGTGCCGAGCTCGTCGTTCTCGGTCGACCGGCGCGAGACGTCATCGTTGGCGTTCGACCGCACGATTTGGACCCCCTCACCCGTCCCGCCCCGGCTGGTGAAAACGCCGGTTGCGGGCCACCCTCTCCCCCAAGGGGGCGAGGGAAGTGGATTCAAAATAGTACGTGGTGTTACCGCCTCATCTACCTCCAATGGGTGGCGAGGGAAGGGGATTAAATAGGATGTCGTTCTTATCTCCCCACCCACCTCTAATAGGGGCGAGGGAAGTAGATCCGAATTACACTTTTGGAGTTAGGCTCCAGGAGATTTTGCAATTTATTCGGTCAATAGAGAAATTATATTTAGGCCGACAGGAGGAAGGTTCACCGTGTCTAAAAAACTCTTTGCATTCTTGTTCGCTCTGATATTGTCCGGTGCGGTCGCTTATCCGGCCAGCTTGCCTCTTACTCCCTACCCGAATCAGCTCGAACTTGGTCAGGGAGTATTCACTATGGGGACGCACGTCAGCATCGACGTCACCAGTAACAATGAAGAGGACCGCTTTGCCGCGTCGCTTCTTTCCGCCGACTTGAGCACGCTGGATGGTGTGGCGGCGGGCAAGGGGAAGGGCTCTTCGCGCATTGTGTTGGCGCGCGCTGATAGCGCTGCCGGCAAACAGATTCTGGAAAGGTCAGGGCTGCAACTTCCTCCTCAAGCCGACGAGGAAGGCTACGTCCTGGTCGTTACATCCCATGAAGCCGCTATTGTGAGCAAGACTGCGGCGGGCATTTTCTATGGGGTGCAAACATTGCGGCAATTGCTCCATCCGGTAAAAGGCGGTGGAGCGGAGTCGCCCGAAGTTAAGATCGTCGATTGGCCGGCAATTCGCTGGCGTGGCGTGAGTCTCGATATCAGCCGTGGTCCCATTCCCACGCTGGCTTCCCTCAAGCGGGAGATCACGTTGCTGGCGGAATACAAGATCAACGTAGACTCTCCCTACATGGAGAACACTTACGCGTACCCGAGCTTGCCGAACGTCGCGGCTCCGGGGGGCGCCATCACTCCGGAAGAAGCGAAGGAACTGGTGAAGTTCGCCGCGCAGTATCACGTGACCATGCTCCCGGAACAGGAGTCCTTCGGGCACCTGCACCTGGCGCTCGAGAATGAACGGTACCAGGATTTGGTTGAAGTGCCCTATGGCACGGTGCTCACGCCGACCTCGCCGGAGTCCTTGACTTTTATTGGCAAGATGTTCGGCGACCTTGCGGCGGTTTTCCCCAGCCCCTACTTTCACATCGGGGCCGATGAAACTCAGGAATTGGGTGAGGGCCGGACCAAGGGGGGAGTCCAGGCGGAAGGCTACGGCAAGGTTTATATCGATTACCTTCGCAAGATCGATGAAACCTTGAGTCCCTTTCACCGCAAGATTCTGTTCTGGGGCGACATGGGCGTTGAGCACCCCGAGCATCTCAAGGACTTGCCGCATGATATGGTGGCAGTGCCTTGGAACTACGGCGACCGGCCGTCCTTTGTCGATCTGATCAAGCCCTTCCGCGATGTGGGCTTGGAAACATGGGTGGCGCCCGGTGTGAGCAACTGGAGCCGCATTTATCCTGATTTTAACGTAGCGCTCGCCAACATCCGGCAATTCGTGAACGACGGGAAAGCCCTGGGCGCGGTGGGCGTCTTAAACACCACTTGGATGGACGACGGCGAGAGCCTGGTGAATTTCACCTGGTATGGCCTTGCCTATGGGGCTGCGCACAGTTGGCAGAAAACCGTGGACGACGAGCAGTTCAATGCGAGTTGGGACTGGACGTTCTATCGCGCCGACGACCATCACTTTGTCGGCGAAGTCAAAAGTCTTTCCGAAATCCACAACATGTTGCGCCAAGCGGTTCATTTCGACGGCCAGGATGCCTTGATCTGGCGCGATGCTTTGACTCCAGACGGGCAGAAATTCTACCTTCGGTTGGAGCCCGCCGCGCATCAGATTCGGCTGAACACCGAAGACGTGATTGCCGACCTCCTGGCGAATTCCCACCTCGCGCGCCGCAATGGGGACCTATTGGATTACACGGAGTTCGCTGCCCGGCGGTTCGACTTGCTCGGTCAAAAGGCCATTTACACGAAATACATGACTGATCTCTATTCGCAGGCGCAAGCCCAGGCCCCCGATTCTCGTGCCGTCCGGCAAACCCTGCGCCGCATTGATGGTTTAATTTCGGACATGGGACACCAAACCATCTTGTTGCGGGATATGTACCAGAAGCTCTGGCTGGGAGAAAACCGGCCATACTACCTGGGAAATATTCTGGCTCGCTACGATGCAGAGGAGAGACGCTGGGAGGGTGATTCAGACCGAATCAACCGCCTCCGAGGGACCTATGAGGAACATGAGTTGCCGCCCCTCACCGGGGGGAATTGACCATTTTCGATTGATGATTGTTGATTGACGATTGCGCCAGGCCGAATGGGCGGTGTAGCGCGGGCCTGCTCCTGAGGCCCGCAGCCTTCCCTTGTCCATCGAGATACCTGGATTTTTTCATATGGCGCGGCCGACCCACGTCCGTTACTCAATCGTTGCGCTGGCAACGGCGGTCAATCTGCTTTGCTATGCCGATCGCTCCGCGATTGCCGTGGCGGTTCCTGTCTTCCAAAAAGAGTTGGGATTTTCGCCCCTCCGCACCGGATGGGTGTTGGGCATCTTCAGCCTTGCCTATGCCCTGGGACAGACGCCCTGGGGAATGGTGGCGGACCGCTATGGTTCGCGGTTGCTGATTGCGGGTTCCATTTTGTCCTGGTCTGTATTCACCTCCTTCACCGGATTAGCGCATAGCTTTATTGCCATGTTGGCCATTCGTTTTTCCTTTGGCGGGTTGGAGGCGGCGCTATCACCGTCGACCGCGGTCGCCTTCACGCGATGGACTCCGGTAACCGAGCGCTCCACTGCCTTTGGAGTGTTTCTGAGTGGCGGTCGCCTGGGCGCGGCTTTGATGCCGTCAATTGCCATCCTGCTGATGCTGCGGTTTGGCTGGCGCGCCATGTTTGTCGTCATTGGATTGCTGGGAATTCCGGCGGCGCTGGTGTGGCTGTTCTGGTTCCGGGATGATCCTTCTACACACCTGGCCACAAACACCGCTGAACAGGAATTGCTTGCCCCCCGCGTGCCGCCCACGGTCCCGCGCGCGCGTATTTCGTGGGCCGTACTCCTGCGTTCCAGCCGCCTTTGGAACCTGCTGGCGGTTTCATTTACCACGACGTTTCTTTGGCAGTTTTATATCACCTGGTTTCCCGCCTACCTGATTCGGAAGCGCGGCCTGCCTCTAAGAGAAGCGGGATTCTATGCCAGCCTGCCTTTTCTCTTCGGAGTGGCGGGGGCATGGGCCGGAGGCCTCGCGACCGATTATCTGACCCGCCATGTCAGTGCGCGCCGCGCGCGTCTGTGGGTTGGTTGCTTTGGCTTGACCATGACGGCCAGCCTGATGCTGATCGGAGTGCTCGTACAAGTGCCTCGCCTGGGAGCACTGATCATGGCCACTGCGGCATTCACGGCTGACCTGTTCATAGGAGCCATCTGGTCGTCGGCGGTTGAAATTGGAGGCGCGGCGGCAGGGGCAGTGGCCGGCCTCAATAATGCCGTGTCAAATGTCGCTGCCTTCGCGTTTCCCATACTGATGGGATTGGTGTTGCAGTGGAATGGTAGCTGGAACACACTTCTGGTAGTGGGGATTTGCAGCACCTATCTGGGCGCGTTCCTGTGGACAAAGGTGAACCCGGTGTAGGCGGCTATTCACAGGGATGGGCAGGATCGACAGGATTAAGCGATGGAGCAATACCTAGGCTGATGAGTATTCCGAAACCTCAACTGTTGGCATTGTTCTTTTCAGTCTTTGCCTTCTGCCTATCCTGTAAATCCTGTCTATCTATGTTTGAAAGCCTTTATTCACATGGATGGGCAGGATGGACAGGATAAAAAAGACGGAACAAGGCCTACGCCTATA
>JARLGN010000519.1 GCA_031292775.1 Acidobacteriota bacterium
TACCGGTGCCTGGCGAGCTTCCGGGGCCGGACTCGCGCGAGGCCTATTCATTGAAGATCGCCGGTGACGGCGTGAAAGTAACCGCGCGCTCATCGGCAGGATTGTTTTACGCCGTCCAGACACTGAAACAGTTGGTGGAAGGGACGGGCGCTCACGGAGCCTTGCCCGTCGTGGAGATTAAAGACTGGCCGACGCTTGCCTATCGCGGAGTAATGGTGGACATGAGCCATGGCGCGCTGCCCACGGAAAAGGAAGTCGAGCGCCAGCTTGATTTTCTTGCCCGCTGGAAGACCAACCAGTATTACCTCTACAGCGAGGCGAGCATCGAACTCAAGGGATTTCCTCTCATCACTTCCGAAGGCCGGTTCACGCAGGATGAGGTGCGAAAGATCATTGCTTACGCGCGCGAACGGCACATTGACGTAGTCCCCTGCCTGGAGTTATTCGGCCACCTCCACGATTTATTCCGAGTGGAGAAATACGCAGATCTCTCCGACTTGCCGCATGGCACCGAGTTCGATCCTGCCAATCCGAAGGTGATGACGCTTCTCACCGACTGGGTCCGGCAGTTTGCGGAGCTCTTCCCGAGTCCCTTCGCCCACATCGGGTTTGACGAGACGTTTCAGATCGAAATCGCGGCCCAGGAGCATGGAAGTGCGGCGCAGCCCGCGGAGTTGTTCGTCCGGCAACTGAACAATGTCGATAGACTCTTTAAGCAGCGGGGAAAGACGGTGCTGGCTTGGGGTGACATCATGGTGAAGTATCCGGGGATTGTCTCCCAACTCCCCCCCGGACTCATCGCGGTTGCCTGGGAGTATGACCCCGGCCCTGATTCGCACTACCAGCATTGGCTGGGACCGCTTGCCGCTCAACATGTTCCCTATATGATCGCTCCGGGGGTGACTTGCTGGAACCAGATCATGCCCGATTATGAGAGGAGCTTAGCCAATATCGATACTTTTCTTGTTGCCGGGCGCAAGTCAGGAACAATGGGGCTGATCAATACCCTTTGGGCCGATGACGCTCAAACTTTGCTTCGCGCCTCCTGGCCGGGCGTCGCTTATGGCGCGGGGGCGGCCTGGCAGTCGGGTCCCATGGATCGTCAAACCTTTTATTCGGATTATGCGCGGCTCATGTATGCTCCTTCGGTGGCCCCCGAAGTGGCCGCGGCCCTGCAAGACCTCACGGAATCAGAACTCGACCTCCAGAAGGTATTGGGTGGTCAGACCATGCTGGCCTTGTGGGCGGACCCATTCTCTCCGGCAACCCTCAAACGGACCACCGAGCATCTCGCGGACCTGCGCGCGACGCGGCTGCTGGCCGAAGATGCCCAAGAGCATCTGGAGGAAGCATTATCGCGTGGAGGCGATCCCATCACGCTCGAGACCCTTTTGTTCAGCAGCCAGCTTCTCGACTATGCTGGACAAAAGTTTCAGACGGCTCCGGAGTTGATCGCGTTATGGCGGCGCTTCGGCGCCCGCCGCCCCAATGACGGAGTGTGGTGGAACGAATGGGATTCACAGGTAACGCATCCGGACCATTCCCGTTTATTTGACTTAATGGACGCAATCACGGGCCTTCGATCCAGGTACCAGCGTGAGTGGCTTGCTGAATATACTCCTTACCGTTTGGAAACAGCGCTGGGACAATGGGATGCCGAATACCAATACTGGAGGCGTCTTCACGAACGGTTGAAGCAATTTTCCGAGAGCTCCCACGAAGGGGAGCCCCTGCCCTCACTGGAAGAACTGGCCGAAGGACATTGAGGCAAATACCGGAATATCCCACCCTGGGGGCGGGCATGAACAGGAGAAATCAATAACTACATCATGTGCGTTTGCGATGAGGTCTTGCTTGGATGTATAATTCGTCGCAGTTGAACAAAGCTATCACCATGGACGGACCATGAAACCTGAACAACGACAGCCGCAGATTATGGCGCAGCTCCGCGCGCTCCAGGGCGAGTTAAGCGTTGACGAACTGGCGCACAAGTTTCAAGTATCCCCGCTAACCATCCGCCGCGATCTTGAGCAACTGGAAAAAGACGGTGCGATTCTGCGCACGCATGGAGGGTGCGTCCTCCGTGCGGCCATGGAATCCGCATACCAGCAGAGAGTGGCGCAAAACTTTGAACTCAAGCAGGCCATTGGGACCGCGGCGGCGAAGCAGGTGAAACCCGGGGATGCGATTCTAATCAACGACGGGTCAACGGCATTTCACGTAGCCGCCAACCTGCGGGGCATTGACAGACTGCTGGTCTATACAAACTCCATTCCGGTGATTGCCGAGCTCAGCCGGCACCCCAATATCCGGCTCTACATCCTGGGCGGAGAGTACAATCCGGAGATGCATTTTCTTGGCGGAAGCCTTATGGAACAGGTCCTGGAAAGCTTGCATTTTGACCTGGTCTTTCTTGGTACTGACGCCATTGACCCCAATGGTGAGTGCTCCGTTCTTGACCCCGATGTTTGCCGCTTGACTGAGATCATGCTGCGGCGGGGCAGCCGGCGCATTCTCCTGGCGGACCACACCAAGGTCGGCGCCACCGCCCATGCCATCTATGCCCGGCTCTCAGACTTCGATGTCTGGTTCACGACTCCGGGACTCAGCCCCCAGCAACTCCGCCGTTATGGCCAGCAAACCGTGGTGGAAGTCGCTGAACCGTAGCGTTGGTTATTGCCGCTTTTCCCTGCTCCACTTTTCCCTTGACAGCGACTTTTGGGCGTGTTAATTCTATGAGCGTTTCAACTGAAGTTCTTGAACGTTTTGAAAGTTTTGCGCGTCGGGTTTCGAGTAGGTGTCGAAATCCAAATCACGAGATGCTATGTGAAGTCTCTGGTTAGAAGTGCAAATCAAGTCGTAGAGTCCTATTGCTGCAGCAGCACGGTTGTTTCCTCGCGTATCATTTCCAGCGAAGGGACGCATCAAACCGGCGCTTCTTGCCCTGCAGCCCAAATCATTGTCAAAAACCGTAGTACGAATATTTCCGTTCGCGCGACCATCGATTCCGCCGAGGCCCAAGCCTTACATCATCTGCTTGCCGGCACCGAGGTAACGGCAAGCAAAGACGGTTTCAGTATTAGCACGCAACGGGTGAGTGCGTTGCTGTCGGGTCGGCTGTCGAGCAGGCAAGCCTCATTTGAGGAACCCTGCCGACTTGCTTGATTGGATTGTTTATCCAATGGGGGCTTTAGCGAAAATCTTGCTCGGGAAGGAGCGGTCATGAATAGAAGTATGAAATGGGTGTTTTTGCTTCTTGGAATCCTGACACTGGGGGCTTCTGTAAGCCTGGCTCAGATCATCACGGGTTCCATTGTTGGTCAAGTGACGGATCCATCCGGCGCGGTAATTCCCGCCGTGCAGGTGACGGTTACCAATCAAGGCACCGGCATCTCCGTGCAGCGAAATGCGGACGCCTCGGGAGCTTATTCAATTCCTGACCTTCAGGCGGGCGTTTATGACGTCACGGTCACGAAAACCGGCTTCCGGACTTACCACGGAACGGGCGTGCAACTCCTCGCATCGCAAACCGTGCGCGTGGACGTCAAACTCGAGGTCGGCAATGTGCAGCAGCAAGTCACGGTAACGGCACAGGCCCCACTGGTGAATACCGAAGGAGCTGAAATTCGGGGAACCGCCAGCATACACCAGATTATGGATTTGCCCCTCGCGCAGCAGAGTATTGACGGTCTGATGGTGCTGGTTCCCGGCGCGCAGAACATGGGATCGAGCCCGCAGATCGGTGGCGCGACGCACTGGGGAGGCTCGAATTTCACCATCAATGGCATCCAAGCCAATGATTTCGGCAATGGCGCTGCCGCATATTCCTATGGCACAGGCTTGATCAGCCTGCCGGCGCTCGATTCCCTCCAGGAATTCAAGATCGACGCCTACAGCATGAATGCCGAATACCGCAACGTTGATACGGTGACCATGGTGACGAAGGCGGGAGGCAACCAGTTCCATGGCGAGTTGTACGAGTACAACGAGAACGCCGATCTGAATGCCAACACTCTCCTAAACAATGCCGCCGGCAAAGCCCGTCCGCCCGCGGTAAGGAACCAGTTCGCGGGAAATGTAGGCGGTCCGATCCTGAAAAACAAACTTTTCTTTTTCGCGGATTACACCGGGTTCAGGAACCGCCAATATTCAGCGGTTCAGTTGAACCTCCCGACGATGCAGATGCGCCAGGGTGATTTCTCCGCGCTACTCACTCCGCCATCACCCCAACTACCGGTGCAATTGTATAACCCCGCAACCGGCGCGGCGTTTGCGGGCAATCAAGTCACCAGCACGCTGATTACTTCGCAAGCGAAAACGCTGATGACCTACCTCCCGACCCCGACCAGTAGTTTTACGGGGGCAGGACTTCCCAACGCCAACTATGATTACTACGGACTGGTTTCCACCGCCCAGGATATGAACGAAGTGGACGTGCGGGTGGACTACCACATTTCCGATAAGGATAGCCTCTACGGCGTCTATACGCGCAATATAGCGAGCCCGTATTCGTGGGCGTTGGGCGGACCCTCCACGTATGGGAATGCCTCCAGCTTTGGCTACAAGACCTTCGGCTATAGCCTGGTGGAAACCCACACTTTCAATCCTCACGCTTTGAACGACCTTCGACTGGCTTGGTTCAATCACCCGAACATCCGGAGCGGGATCAATCTGGATTTCAATCCGCAATCGCTCTTCCCGCAGTTGACCACCAGTCCCAATCGCGGCCTGCCGACCATGAACCTTACCGCCGGCGGTTATCCCACCATGTTCAACGATTATGGAAAGGGTTACTACGGGCAGGCGCCGGACGGCGAGTTAACGGATAACTTCACCTACATCCATGGCCATCACACCATCAAGGCGGGCACTGATATCGCGGGATACAAAACCTATGGGCCAAGCCCCAATGCCTCGCTGGGCTCATTCTCCTTTAGCGGCCAGTGGACGGGCGCCAAGAACTGGCCAGGGCAGCCGCAGTCCCAAGGCAACGCTTTTGCGGATTTCCTGCTGGGCACGGTAAACTCCACCGCCACCAGCGCCGCCGGCGTGTTCGAGAGCGTTTATTCATCCTGGGATACTGAACTGTATGCGCAGGACGCCTGGCAGGCCACTCCCCACCTGACGATTACCTATGGCCTCCGCTACACTTATCAGACTCCGTGGAAATGGCAGGACGGGTACTCGACGTATTGGGATCCTAACACGAATAAACTTGCACTCCCCGAGAGTGGAACCACGCCCACACTACCAGGGTTTGGGGCCTCTGCGACTTTGTTCTCGGCCTACCCCTTCACCACAACCCAAGCGCTCGGCTTGCCGCTCAACTACATGGTGCCCGACAAGCATAACTGGTCCCCGCGCTTCGGCTTCGCCTATCGTCCCTTCTCCAATAACCGTACGGTGGTGCGTGGCGGGTACGGGATCTACTATCAGTTCAATCCCTCCTACGCAGGTTCCCGGGATGATGTTTTGAATCCCCCCTGGGTGGGTGGATTGGGAGGCTATGCGAGCGCGACTTACAATACGCTGCTCAGCGGGAGCTCTCCAGTTGGCTACCAACCCGACATTACCTTTGCCAATCCGTTCCCGGCAGCATTGCAGAAAGTGGCCGGTGCGGCGCCCAACCCGACTCTCTATTCCATGCAGCGCGACTTCGAGAATCCCATGGAGCAGCAATGGGACCTGACGGTGGAGCATGAGTTCACCACGAACTGGAGCACGCGAATATCCTACGTCGGGGCAAAGACGACGCACGTTCAGTGGTTTTTCGCCGACTACAATATACCCAAGGTGCAGATCCCGAATGAAACTACCCAGCAACAGAGGCCCTTCCAGCCTTGGGCGACCATCGACTCAACGCGCAGCGGCGCGATTCAATACATGAATCAATTGCAATTGGAAGCCACCAGGCGCTTCGCCAATGGATTCAGTTTCCAGGCGGAGTATCAATGGACGCGCAGTTTGGATAACGTGGAGGCTTCCGGCGGCCTCCAGAACCCCAACTTCGCCCGTCAGGATTACGGCAACAGCACGAGTCTCCGGCGGCATGTGTTGGTGTTCAACTACATCTATGAGTTGCCGTTCGGAAAGGGCAAACACTTCCTTGCCAATCCTGGCAAGGTTGGTAATGCTTTGATCGGCGGTTGGCAGGTGACCGGTATCACCACTTATGAAACCGGCACCCCTTATTCGTTGAGCTTCTCGGTTCCGTCCAGCAAGATTGGCTGGTGGGGAGGCCGTCCTGACCAGGTAGGCAGCAACCTCTACGCCGGGAAGAGCAACTCCCATAACGTGATCGCTGGCGTGCCGTGGTTCAATGCCTCCGCATTCGCGGCTCCGCAACCATGGACCTGGGGCGATGCTCCGCGGAACAACATGTTTGGCCCCGGCACAGTGAATTGGGACATCAGCGCGCTGAAGAGATTCCAGGTGATGGAGCACATGAAACTGGAACTCCGCGGCGATTTCCTGAACGCTTTCAATCACTTCACTCCCAGCAATCCGAGCACCACGGTCGGCGACACACGTGATGGCGGGACCGCCGTCACCACGACCGGCAATATTTACAGCGGCAGTGGTAGCCGGATCATCCAGGTGGGCGCCAGAATCCTCTTCTAAGCGCTGCCTCTCACCGGGGATGCTTCCATCGGGGAAGCATCCCCATCTCTTTGAAAGCCGTGTTCAAACCATGAAAAAATTAATAGCAGTTGCCGCAGTTCTCCTCTGGTGTGCCAGCAGTCTTTCCGCTCAAGAACGCTGGTGGGAGCGGGAGCCAATTCGCATCATCGATGTGACTTCCGACCTGGCCAAAGCCGAACCTCACGATCCGGTTGCGAATGCTTCAAAGAAGTCCGAACTGGGGTTCAACGCCGAGCATCTCGCCATTATGCAGATCGCCGGCGGCCTGGATGACGAGCACTTCTACTTCGTTTCGTCAGTGGCCGGGAAAAAGAACATCGATTACCTGAAACAGTATCTTCCGGAAGCCCACAAGCGCGGCATCCACTCGCTGATTTACTTCGACGTCCATTGGTATAGCGAAGCCTTTGGAGAAAAGCACCCCGATTGGCGGCAAGTCCGCGAAAACGGCAAGCCGGTGGACGGAATCTATGACAATGGCACCAGTTTCTGCGTGAATAGTCCGTGGCGGAAATGGTGCTTCCAGGTTCTGCGCGACCTCGCGGCGTATCCCATTGATGGCATTTTCTATGACGGCCCCGTCTACTTCCCCGACACCTGTTACTGCCAGTATTGCCGGGAGAAATTCCGCCGCATTTACGGCAAGGAGATGCCGTCCAAGAAAATCCGGCACGGGCAGGATTTCCAACAACTGGTGGAGTTCCAAGCCAACAGCCTTGCCGATTACCTGCGTGATTCACGAGAGGTGCTGCATTCCGTCAATCCGAATCTGGCGCTTTATATGAACGGCGGAGTACGCGACGCGAATTGGGCCACGGGACGCCTCAACCGGGTGCTCGTGCCGCAGCAGGACATTCTCGGCGCGGAGGGCGGGTTTATAGGAGGCAACCTCACGCGCGTTCCACTCTGGAAGCCCAGCCTCACGGCGCGGCTGCTGGAAACACAGGCGGGAGGGAAGCCCCGCGTGATCTTCTCCGCCGCCAGCCACAAGCCGTGGACTTTTTCATTGCTTCCGGGCCCGGAACTCCGGCTGCTTTATGCCGGCACCATTGCCAACGCGGCCAGTGTTTGGTTCGGCATAACACCGTATGATTTCGGACGCCCCCAACTGCAAGCGCTGACCGAGATGAACAGCTTCCAGGCGCGCAACGCCCGTTACTACGAACACACGCAATCGGCCGCGCACGTGGCGGTCGTCTGGTCGGATACCACCGCGAACTTCTACGAGGGATCGAGCGCGCAGTTGATCGATTTCGACCGGGTGCGGCAAGCGAGCGACGTCGGCGATCTCGACGCAGAATTTAACGGCGTTGCGGAAGCGCTGCTCGGCGCACACGTTCCCTTCGACGTAATTGATGACACGACGCTGGAGCACGAACCCTTGGATCGCTACAAAGCGATCTTCCTGCCCAATGTGGCATGCATGAGCGATGCGGTGGCCGCTCGCGTTCGCGAATATGTGCAGCAGGGCGGGACGCTCTTCTCCACTTTCGAGACTTCCCTGTACGACGATGTGGGAATCCGGCGCCCGGATTTCGCCCTGGCCGGTCTGTTTGGCGCGCATACGGAAGGGAAGATCGCAGGCCCCATGCGCTGGGATTTCATGAAACCCACCGCGCCTGACCCGCTGCTGAACGGAATGAGCCCGGACCTGATTCCCTCTCTTGTGTACCACGTTCGAGCCTCCGCCACGGACGCGCGGCCCCTGCTGTACTTCACCAAACCCTTACGCGGCCGCTACGATGGCGTGCCGGAAGTCTCGGACGATCCCGCTCTTTTGCTGCGGCGCTCCGGTAAAGGCGCAAGCATTTATAGCAGTGGAAACCTGGGAGCGGGGATTCAGGGATTCCACCTGGCAGAGTGGTTGGGATTAATCAGCAATACGGTGCGGGAGTTCGCGCCGCCATCCATCGAAGTGGAAGGCGCGCCCGCTTCCGTTGAGGTTGTGTTGCGAACCCAGAGCCAGGGCAAGCGTTGGCTGGTGCATCTGGTGAACTATACCGGCGGGATGACGCGCCCGATCCAGCAGATTACCCCGCTACACGATGTGCAAATCAATCTGCCGGCTTCCCCAACCTTCCAGCGCGCCTTCACCCTTTATCACCCGCAGCCGCTCGCAATAAAAAAGGATGCACACGGCCGGCAGCATGTCACTCTGCCCAAGCTGGAAGAATATGAGGTGGTAGTACTGGAGTAGAGAACTCTGGCGTTGCGCATGGCCGGGGATGGGCAGGTTAGCCCTTCCCCGCATAGGCGTTAAAATAACGGTTCGCGGTACCCGGAAGCCCGTGCCATGGGCTGCTGAGAGGCGCTGGACTACGGAGCGTATTCAGCCACGGAGTGGCGTGGTCATGTAGCCCATGGCGAGAGCCAGCCGTGGGAACGTATGCCGGAAACAAAACATTTCAAGCCCCGTAAGGGGCGATGTCAGCATGACCCGACGGCGCCCCTTACGGGGCTGATTGAACTTTTGGGGGGGAGGGCGCGTTATCCCACGGCTGGCTCACCGTGGGCTAGATGACCGCGCCCGCTTTGCGGGCTTTGGAAAGCCGCAAACTGTTATTTTAACGCCTATAGCCCTTCCCGTGAGAATTGGCGCGCCCGAGCGCTGCGCGTTACCAGACGACCGTTCATTGGCAAGATAACCTCATTGAGCAACAATTGGAGGATGGCATGACGAATGGAACAGGGCTGTGGCTCGGCCGGATTTTCATGTGCCTTACCGCTCTCGCGCTGCTGGCCGCTCCGAACTGCTTTGCGCAGGCTGGGGCAGATCAACCTGTACGTGTGGGAATCATCGGCCTGGACACCTCGCACGCGACGGAATTCACAAGAATGTTCAATGATGCTTCTGATCCCAATCATGTTCCCGGCGTGCGGGTTGTGGCCGCATTCAAGGGAGGGAGCCCGGATATCAAGGAGAGCTGGGACCGTGTGGAAAAGTACACCGCGGAACTGCATGACAAATGGAAGGTCCAGATTGTGGACAGCATCCCCACGCTCTGTTCCATGGTCGATGCAATCCTGCTGGAGAGCGTCGACGGTCGAACTCACCTGGAACAAGTGAGACCGGTCCTGGCCGCGCACAAACCCGTGTTTATTGATAAACCACTCGCGGCCAATCTGAAGGACGCAAGAGAGATCGCGCGCTTGGCCGACCGGGCGGGCGTTCCCTGGTTCAGTTCTTCCTCCCTGCGTTACTGGGCGGAAACTCAGCGGCTGAAGAATGCCCCGGAAGCGGGTGGAACTGTGGGCGCCAGTGTCTACGGTCCAAGCCCCCTTGAGCCTCACCACACGGACCTGACGTGGTATGGGATCCACGCCGTCGAAATACTTTACGCAATTATGGGTTCGGGATGCGAAACCGTGACCAGGGTGAACACTGAGGATACCGATGTGGTCGTAGGGAAATGGAAGGATGGCCGGATTGGCGAGATGCGCGGAATCCGGAAAGGCCCTTATGAATTTGGAATCACCCTGTTTGGCGCGAAAGCAATCTTACATTCGGGGCCGCAGCCCACAAACTACTATCAACCACTGCTCGTAGAAATCGCTCAGTTTTTCCGGACTCATAAATCACCGATCGACACGAAAGAAACACTGGAGATGTTTGAGTTCATGGAAGCGGCTGACATGAGCAAGGCAAAAGGCGGAGCCCCGGTGGCGCTGAGCGAGGCGGGAAAATGA
>JARLGN010000520.1 GCA_031292775.1 Acidobacteriota bacterium
AGGTATACTTCCCGTGCCAGCTTACGTCGAACTCCGCACTCATGGTGAAAAGGGGAATACGCCGGGCCTTCTTTAAAGCCACACAAGCCCGGATGTCATCCATTACGCCTTGAAATGCCATTGCGCATCACCTTGTTGTTTGGCCAAAGGGCGATTGGACTTCTATTCCCGCCACTGTTCCGTGCAAGACTGGCAGTCTTCCCCATCGCCGTTCTGGCGCGGATCGAATCCCGCTGCTAACCCGCCGTGACTTTCAGCGGCGGCCGCGACTTCCACCGGCCGCGGGTAAAGTCGGGAAATGCCACTGCTCCGCTCCCTTGCGCCACAGACATTTCGGTCAGCGGCCTGATGGCACTCCAGGTGGCAGCGTCGTAAACATCCTGCTCGGGCTGCGCGTGGTCACGAACCGCCTGTATGAACTGATGGACGGTTATGTAGTCGGAACCGCCATGGCCGAATTCTCCTGCCGTTCCCGCGAATTTCCGCCACAGCGGATGCTCATACTTCTGGCGGTAGTCGTCCAGGGGTTGCCAGGTGTCCGGCTTGCTCACACCCTCCACGTAGATGGAGTCTTTCTCCATCATGTAAATCCCCTGGGTACCCTGAACGCGAAAACCCAAATCATAGGGGCGCGGTGATTGAACGTCGAAATACAGCGTAACCGTGCAGCCGTTCTCGGTTTTGATTAAGGTGGTGTTGACGTCCCCTTGGGCAAAGACTCGCCGGGCATTCGGGTGATCAGCGCCAAATTTTTCCTTGACCCACCGATTCAGGCCGCGGGCTTTGCTGCTCATTGAGACCAGTTGGAGAAAACGATCCCCCCGATTGATGTTCATAAACTGGGCGATTGGTCCGATGGGGTGAGTGGGGTAAAGATTGCCATTGCGCTGCAGTGCATCAACGGTGCCCCATAACTGGTAACGTGGGCCGCCTTCGGACGGGGCGAATTTCGTCTCGCTGAATTCTCCCTTCTCATCAAAGCACAGGTACCGGCAGTCATGTTGATAGCCCGCCGCGCAATGGATGAGTTCTCCCAGAAGGCCCTGCTGCACCATGTTCAACAGCATCAGCATGTCGCGAAAATAGCAGACATTTTCCAGCATCATGCAGGGCATTCCGGTGGTTTCGGAAGTGTTAACCAGCTCCCAGCAATCGTCCAGGGTGACAGCAGCCGGAACCTCGGTTGCGGCATACTTCTTCGCCCGCATGGCCGCAACGGCGACGGGCGAGTGCCAGTGCCGGGGAGTAGCCGCGATGACGGCATCAATGTCATCGCGCTGGACGAGTCTCCGGAAGTCTTCCGGCCCCTCACCATAACCTTCCGGCCGCTTGCCCAGCTTCGCCTCAACCAGTCCTTGCGCGTGCGATAAATTACCCGGAGTAATGTCCGCAATGGCTTTTATCTCCACCCTCTCCATCGACAAAAGGACGCGGAGGAGCGAGGTTCCCCTTTGACCCACTCCCACCATGCCCACGCGAACCGGTGACGCTCCTGCGTCGGCGGGCCTGGCCGCAGCCGCCTGCGATGGCGCCAGGGACAAGATCGCTGCGCCTGCTCCTCCAGCAAGCAGTTCCCGTCTCGTCAAAACCCTGCTCATGGCATCTCCCTCACCCAACACTAGCCAGGATTATTCATAAACTTCTTGCAGCGATCGAGGGCGGCAAAGAATTTCGCACAGAGGTCACGGAGTTAAGGCACAGAGACCACAGAGAGGTCCCGAGATGTTCTCTGTGCACTCTGTGGTCAAACGCTTCCGTAATTCGATCGATAAGACACTCCGTGGACTCTGTGTGAAACATTCTTAAATCCGCCCCTCCGCTTGTCGTTTTCGTGAAAAATCCGGGCTATTGCAGTGTCCCGCAACAATGTAGCGTCCCGATCCATCGGGGGCATATGCCGGCAGGATGCCGGCATTACGACCTATGAACTGCCCAGCGATCTCCCGGACACTTCACTACGTCGCGGAATTCCTGGCGGTCGATGCGGCTTAGCCCTCTGATCCCATCGCCTGCTCACTTGGTTCCCGGGCGCTCTTGCGTCCCTCGTATCGGGTCGCGAGAAGAGTGCCCACAAACACCAGCAATCCCCCCGCAACCAACTGCCACCTTATCTTCTCTTTCAAAGTCAGCGTGGAAATGAGAACACCAAATACAGGAAGGAGATAGATTGACAGCGCTGCCTGGGTAAGGTTAATGCGATCAATTACCCAGAAGAAGAGCATCATCGCCATGCTCAGGGAGAAAATGGCAATCATCGCCAGGCTCAGCCACACTGCCGGCCCAAGTGACATCAACAGTTTCCGCGACAGCGGTTCCCGCGACAGCATGGCGAAAAAGAGCGCCACATCCGCAACCAGGAAACTGTAGAAAACCACCTCCAGCGGCGTAAACGTGCGCAGCAATCGCTTGCTGAAAGCGTTATAGAATCCGCTCCCGAAGCATCCGGCGAGAATCAAAACGTTGCCAACCAGGTATTTTCCATGGAAAATTTGCACCGTGTGCCAGTCCACATCGGATACCAGCAGTACCCCTGCAATCGCCAGCGCAAATGAAACCCAGAGGAGCCGGCTCATCTTCTCACCGACCAGCAGCGTGGCAAGTAATGCGGTCAGGACGGGAATCGTTAAGGTAATAATCGAGGCATTGGACGCAAGCGAGCGCTTGATACCGGCAGTTATACAGAATTGTGAGAGGACACACCCAACGACCCCCAACGCGACAAAGTTCAGCAACTGTTGAAGGAAGCTTCCGCGCTCCAGCAAGGACTTCGCGTTTTTCCTTCCGCGCCTGGCAAGAAGAAGCAAGCCCAAAAGGATCGTTGCCGCAGCCATCGGCAGGAAGGTAACCGTAATCGGGCCCAGTTGGCGCGTGGCAATCTTGGCTCCGGTGTACTGGAAGGCCCACATTAGATTGCACAAGATGAGCAGCAGGAAATACGGTTTAGCGCGCGCCCCGTGACGGGGAGGATCGGCGTTCATCAATGTCTCCTTTACCTGACTCCCGGGGCAACGCTGGGATAAGTCTGCTGGCCGCAACACTGTTAGCTTAAGCTGCTCGGTCTCAACTCGACCCCCTCACCCCCGGCCCCTCTCCCCCAAGGGGGCGAGGGGAGAGGTAATTCGAATTTATTTCCCTCGCCCCCTTGGGGGAGAGGGACCGCAACCGGCGCTTTCATCAGCCGGGGCGGGACGGGTGAGGGGGTCACCCAATGAACATTTTTCCACTTCTTGCCCTGAAACCCATTAAGTAACCAGTATTGCTGCCAGCCGCTCCTACCCAAAGATGAAATCCAACGTGTTGGACGCAAGCTGCTGGCGCTCCAGGGGAAGAAGTATGTCCAAGGCTTGCTTCTCTTGCTCGTAGGTTCCTTTGAGCCGGAATTCGTGGTAATGCCCTTCCGCCTGCAGGCGGCGCGTGATGTAACTGCAATAGGGCGCGTCGGAACCCCAAATGATCGTTTCGGGATAGCGCTGCACCAGCGCTTGCATTACCTTCACGTGATCGGAACAGTCACACTCCAGCCGGTGGGGCGGCGCCGCCATAAGCGGGCTGTCCTCATAGGCAAGTTGGACCTGAATCTTAAGGGCGGCAGTGTCAACCCAAACATTCGGCATGGCGTTAGCCCGGTCAAGAAATTCGCGATGCAAGCCGATGCAATGCGCCAGGCAATAACGAAGCTCCGGATGCTTATCCAGCACTTGGAAGGTCTCCGCTGCACCGGAGAACCCCTCCCGCGGATCCACCGTTACGTGAAACAACAACGGCCAATTGTGCTGGTGGGCAAGCTCCAGGAAGACTTCCCCTTCCTCCAGAAGTTTGGTGACCTTCGTCTGGCATCCAACCGGGTTGATCTTGATCCCGTAGATGGGGAACTCCTGATCCAGTTCCTGTATGACTGCCAACTGTTCCGGGATCTTGCGTCCGGGATCGACGGAGATGAAGGGAAGGAAATGGCCCGCCCGTTCCGGACAAAATCGGAAGACGTCGTACAACAGCATCGTGTTCTCTTGTGCGTAGGGAGCCTTCGAAATTGGCCGCGCGGCAGGGATTAGTTCCCCGGTTTCGGCATAGCGAGGTATATCAAAATACAATTCCGGGGTGATGGGGAAAATGACTGAACAGTCCACCCCGTTGGCGGTCTGCCGATAGTAGAGGTCCTCGACACTGCTACAGTAAGGGAATCCGGACTCCGCAAACGCCTTGATGTTGATGCCCACGTGTGCGTGGACGTCAACGACCTTACCGATCAAGTCGCTCTTCCCGATGTGCTTGCTGCTCATTCCCTGCCTCCTGTCCGAGACATTCCATCCTACCTGCACCACCGGCCCGTCAGGTCACTGCGGCTTAGGCCACGACGCCGTCTCAAACCCGCTGAGCCGCAAGTGCCTCCAAGTGGTACCTTCGCACCGCCTCATCGGGAGAAACTCCCCGTTTTACCACGTCACACAGGGCCTGCTGGAAAGCGGGCGGGTCGGGAACCTGAAGGGCATTCCGCCCAAACACCACGCCCCGCGCTCCCGCCGCAACTTCGTCCGCGGCCAACTGCAACGCGTCCCGCTGCGTGGGCATCCGCGCCGCCCCCAACCCCAGGACGGGAACCGGGCAACTCTGGATTACCGCGCGGAAGTCCGAGGTGTAAAAGGTCTTGACCAGGTCCGCCCCCAACTCCGCGATAATCCTTACCCCCATGTAAACACTTGCGTGCAGCCGCTCCGGCGTCATTTCTTCGCCGCCCACGGGAAAGTATTCCCCCACCACGGGCAGGCCCAGCTTCTTTGCCTCACGGCAGAGTTTCCGGAATAGCGCCACATTGCGGGCGTCATTGGCCTCACTTCCCGTTTCCAGGGTGAGCGAAACCAACACGACATCCGCGCCCAAACGCAATGCTTCCGCTGGCGTAAAAGCTTCCACAGTCGCGCCCTCATGATAATCCCAATTCGTGCAATACGTGGTGCTCCAATTCAGCCGCACCACGGCCATTGGCGCCCCTTTGTAGTTAAAGGCGTGCCGGCAGAAAGGCAGCATCGCGGGCGAGAGCAAGATCCCATCCACACAGGGAGCAATCCGGCTCGCAGTTTCCGCCAAGTTGTGCATCCCCTCTTGCGGACCGTTAAACAAGCAGTGATCCATCGCCACGATCACAGCACGTTCGTTCTGGTTAAAGAGCCTCTCAAACCGGATATCCCCCATGATTCCTATTCTCCCTTTCGAGTCTTCGATAAGCCCTCGCCTGCTCAATCGAACTCTCTCCCATCGTGCCGGACGTGTTCTACAAACCCTGACAGTACTCATCTTAGCGCTGGAGGTTCAACCCGCAGGGCGCTTGCTTCCCTTCCCACTTTTGAATGCGAAGTCTGCCTACACCCGCTCCCCACGGCCACCCACTCGCAATAACGAATAAAACAATCGTCGATTATGAGCAGTATAATCTTATGGCGAAACGTGTCAACGGTTTTGATATTCCTGGGGAATCTTGGGGAATCTTGGAGTATCCACAATGCCGATCACCAATCCCTGCTTTCAAAGTGCAACACCTGAATTGACCCGCCCGCTCCTGCGGACTTCCTTAGTTGGGTGCGAAATCGGTGCCCCCGAGTTTGGAAAGTTGCATTCGGCGGCAGCAAAGGAGTATGTTGTCGCTCCGTTGGGGAGGGCGGACGTGGACCCCGCGCAGACTCCCGGGGCTACATTCGCCGACCGCTCCGCAACGGGAGCCACGGCCAATCGGAGGTTAGAGGCGCAATGCTTGCAAAAGAGACATCCACTCAGAACGTTATGGTACAGGGTCAGTCGAGACAGGCGGCCTTAGGTTCTGCGGCGCCGTCGAGTGGCTCGGGCGCTGCAGTTGAAACTGCAAAAGCCCTGCAGGGCGCGGCAATGTTCGCAGCGGGGCACACGAGGGCAAGCATAGGCGCCGAGGCCTCTCATCAGAGCCTGATGTCGAGGGTATCGCCGCTCGCACTATGCGCGCCGCTGCGGTTTCGAAAACTAAGTGGGGTGCTGCTCGCGCTCGCGATGATCGTGCCGGGTTGGTGCGCGGCGGAGCACAATCCCTTATTACCCCGCCCGCAGGAAATCCATTATGGAAACGGCAACCTTGCACTACAGGGACTTACAATTTGCTTTGCTTCGAATCCCGGCTCTGAAGACCGGTTTGCGGCAGCCGAGCTTTCACATGCTCTTTCTGAGCGAGCAAAAGCACCGATACCAATTCGGGAAGGAGCCAGGTGCGAGCACGGGATTCTCCTTGAGCGCACGGGAGGCATCAACGCGTTACCGGTGCCTGGCGAGCTTCCGGGGCCGGACTCGCGCGAGGCCTATTCATTGAAGATCGCCGGTGACGGCGTGAAAGTAACCGCGCGCTCATCGGCAGGATTGTTTTACGCCGTCCAGACACTGAAACAGTTGGTGGAAG
>JARLGN010000070.1 GCA_031292775.1 Acidobacteriota bacterium
GGAAGAGGCAAAGAAGTAATCAACGAAGTAAGCCACGCCGATGCCCACGGTAATGGCGAGTTGATTGAGTGAAACCAGCGCCCCGCGAATCCGCGCCGGCGCCATCTCCGCGATATACAGCGGTACGGTTAGAGAGGCAACTCCAATGCACGCGCCCACAAAGAACCGGGCAATTGAGAATGACACCAAACCAACGGCCAGCCCGCTCAAGACGGAGAACAAACCAAACCCCAGCGCGGTGAGCACCAGCATCCACCGGCGCCCCCAGCGATCCGTGCAGTATCCGGCGACGGCCGATCCCAACAATGCCCCGGCAAGAGCAATGGCGACGGCGAATTCCAGTTGCACGTCCGTAAGGTGGAAGTCCGAGCGCAGAAAGAGCATGGCGCCGGAAATCACGCTGGTGTCAAATCCAAACAGTAATCCTCCCAGTGCCGCAACGACGGCGGTTAGCACCACCGTCGCGCGGCTGGAAGCGATACCTCGTGCCGGTACGTTCTTTGACTCCATGCTGCTTGATTGATCCATTGCACCCTCTGCATGAAAATAATATCGACCGGATAAAATGCTTCCTGCATCAAACCTGCCCGAGCAGTGTACCGGAAAAAGGGGAAGAGCGGTGCTTTGATACGCGTCCAACGGTTTTCCAGCCCTTGATACTTGTTTCGTACTAGAATGACATCTCGAATGGGAGTTGCCTTTCGCCCCGCCAAAGCTGATGGGGATATGTGCTTGCGGGTGAGGCCTCGAGCATAAAGGGAGGAGATTACTTCACTCGGCATTTACAAACTGCCTAAGCACTCGATTGGAGATCGAAACATGCGCAAACAAGCCGCTCTGTACCTCTTGCTGACCTTGGCCCTGTCCCTTTCCGCCCGGGCCGGCTCAACGCGTGAGGATGACATCCACCGCATTCAGGATTCCGCCCAGATCTTTCATGAAATCATGGGAACGCCTGACAAGGCCATTCCCCAGGACTTGCTGGAATCAGCGCAGTGCATCGCTATCATCCCCAGTGAAATGAAGTTTGCCTTTGTGGTCGGGGGAAATTATGGAAAGGGATTGGTGACCTGCCGCGGCGTCAAGAGTTGGAGCGCGCCGGTGTTCTTAACTGTGAGCGGTGGGAGTTTGGGCTTCCAGATTGGCGGCTCATCCACGGACCTTATCCTGGTGTTTCGCGGGCGCCGGGGATTGCAAAAGCTGTTGAGCGACAAATTCAAGATTGGCGGTGACGCCTCTGCTGCCGCGGGACCCGTGGGCAGGAGCGCGGCGGCGGGCACCGATGTTACGCTGCACGCGGAAATTCTCACCTACTCGCGCAGCCGGGGAGTATTCGCCGGAATCAGTTTGAGCGGCGCCGTCGTGCAGCCGGATGATACCGGTAATGCGGCCCTGTATGGCCGGCCTGCGAATACGGAAGATATTCTCAGCGGAAAGACGGCCATTCCCCCAGACGCCATGGTTTTGGTGGAGGCGGTCAGCAAAGCGACGCGCACGCCGGCTCCTGCCAGTGTGCCCCAACAGACCGGCAAGGCGCTGTGAGGAATAGTGACGAGTGACAAGTGACGAGCAAAACAACAGCCTTGCCCTTTGTGAGTGCTTGTCACTTGTCACACGTCACTTCTTCCTTGTCACTGCTCTTCAGCCCCTCGATGATCCGATGAAAGGCCACCATTCCGGGATCATCCTTGCCAACACTCTTCTCCCCAAAAATGCGAGCGCGTCCTTGACGGGCCGGTTGATCGCGGAATTGTTCGAGACACGCGACAACTGCCTGGTCGGCGGCGGCAACCAGGGCGGCGGGATTGTCGATTCCCTCGGAGGCGGCGCGCACCGCCTCCAATGTGTCCAGCACGGTTTTCTCTCCCAACTTTCCACCACTGCGCTGTGCCATCGCTTGCAACGCGCCCCCAACTAACGGCGAAACTTCCGACCAGGGAACCTCCGTCCGACCCTTGGTAGCTTTTGCCGCGCTCATCAATCCTGTTGCCAGCAGAGTGCCGTAAGTCGAGCCCGAAAGCTTGGTGAAAGCTTGCGCGCACTTCAGCAGCGCCATGCCCACATCGCCGGGAAGGTTGGGTAGTTCGGATACAATGGCCCGAGTGCCGCGCACCATGGTGACACCCAAGTCGCCGTCGCCAAGCTGCGCATCGAGCGCGTTCAACTCGTCGGAGCAGGATTCCATTTTGGCGGCGATGCGCGTAAGCGCCTCGCGCAGGATCGGAGTACCAAAAGTTGGCATTTGAAATCCTTCCAAAGGCTGCGCCGAGCGACGGGGCCGCAACCAAGCTGAGTGCGCGAAGCGCCTTGGACTGCGGCGGCTCGCCGCCGCCTTTCTCGCTGCCTGAGCCAATCATTATTGAATCCCGATCCAATTGACATCGATCTGCATTCCAAGGCGCTTCGCGCAGGCTCAAACCCTGACTCGTCTTAAACCGACACGAGCGATCCCGAATAAGTGAAGGTCCACGATTTTCGACTTTCGGTTTTCGACTTTCGCCCTCACTTCAGACCTTCAAGAAAGGGCAATCGCAAGGCGCCTTCAATAGTGCTTCCAATTCCGCGTCCAGCTTGCCGATCGTCAGTGACATCCCCGCCATTTCCATGGAAGTTGCGTAGCGGCCCACCAACGGCATGATGATTTCGATGCCCATACGGACGAGTTTTCGGGCCACATAGCGGTACACGATGTAAAGTTCTTCCGGCGGCGTCGCACCCAGACTGTTGACCAATATCGAAATGCGATCTCCGGCTTGCAAGGGTATATCGGCCAGGAGAAGGGAGAGCATTTCTTCCGCGATGGCGTCAGCGGGACGCATGGAACCGCGGCGCACTCCGGGTTCGCCGTGGATCCCCATGCCGATTTCCATTTCGGTCTCGCTGATCGCAAACGTAGGGCGGCCCACGGCGGGCACCGTGCAAGGCGTCAGCGCCACACCCACGGAGCGGCAGGCGTCCGCGGCTTTCTGCGCGACGGCGGTTACTTCCTGGAGGGTCGAGTGCTGGTCCGCTTTGGCGCCCGCGATTTTGTAGGCGTACACCAGGCCGGCGACACCTCGCCGCTTCGCGCGCTCAGCCAGTGGGGCGCTGGCCACGTCGTCCGCCACGCGCACGGAAGTGGATGGGATGTCCTCCATTTCCACCATCTCTCCGGCCATGTCGAAATTCATCTTGTCGCCGCCATAGTTCCCGTACAAACGTAACACTCCAACTCCCCCGTTCGCGGCACGAATGGCCTCCGCAACCTGGTCGACCGCCGGGGAAGAGAATACATCGCCAATCGCGCAGGCATCCACCAGACCCTTGCCGACATAACCGGTAAAGACCGGCAAGTGCCCCGAGCCGCCGCCGGAGACGATGCCGACTTTGCCCTTGATTGGCCCATCGGCGCGGACGATGACGCGGCCTGCCGTCCCCGTCTGCTTATAGTATTGCGGATGCGCCAGGCACAGGCCTTCCAGCATCTCGTCAACATAGGCAAAAGGCTCATTGAGGATTTTCTTCATTGGTTTCTCCGCCAGTAGGAGTTTTACGTTTCCATCAGGATGGCAGTATAAGAAATCTGCCGCGCCAACGATTCAGGTCCGGGAAATTGTGGAGTATACACCAGCAGGCCGTGAAATTGTGCCAGTGGTGCAGGTTGATTTCCCTCTATTCTGCACAGATCCTATAGATGATAAGGGGATTCTATGACGCTCGGGATTTCTGAAGCGAGGCAAAGCAGGGTAGCGGGGGACCGTTTATTTTTTGCGCCGTTTTTTCCAAATTTGAACAAAAAAACCCCGCCCAAAAAAAAAAC
>JARLGN010000521.1 GCA_031292775.1 Acidobacteriota bacterium
CAAAGTCAACTCAGTGCTTATGCAGGGGAGGAGTTTTCTTGCTATGTTTCGCACTCTTGAGCTATCCACTGAGGGACGCAGGCGTCGCAGCGCAGCGTTTGTCAGTGGCTTGTTCGCCGAAATTCTGGTGCTTGCCGGGGCAGCCCTTTTGGGCATGCTATTCCCTGAAAAGTTGCCCTTGGCTGACAAGCGCTACGCCTTGGCATGGCTCCCCACGTTGACTCCGCCGGGAAAGCCGCCCGTGAAGCCCCCACGGGAAGTGCCTCGGGTGGTCGTCCCGAGATTGAAAACACCAGACCCCTTGGTGCTCCCCCTACCCACTGTGGCCAAGCTTGAAGTTCCCAAGATCCAACCTACGATTCCCCGGGTACCTACCGCTGCGCCGCCCATGCTGACTGCCCCTCCCCCGCTCAAGCAAGCCCCCAAGGAGGAAGTTGCAGTCCACACGGGCCTTTTTGGTGGCGCGCCGGAACCCGTCACTACGAAGCGGCCCAAAGAGCAGGTGCAAACGGGCGGGTTTGGAAACCCGCAAGGATTTCCTGGTAAAGCGCAAGGTGACAATCCCGGCAACGTCCCGAAATTGGGAGCCTTTGGACTTCCGGAGGGCCCCGGCGTGGGCAACGGAACAGGTGGATCTCGAGGCGTTAGGGGAGTGGTGGCCAGCGCAGGATTCGGCAGCGGGGTAGCGGGCTCGGGATATGGACATGGAGGTGGCGGCAACGGGACAGTGGCCACGGGTGGTTTTGAGAAGGCGCGCCAAGTGGCTCAACCCACGGTGGAGACGGCGCAAGCGCTGCCTCCCGCGGAGATTCAGCCGGTGGAGATACTTTCCAAGCCTTCCCCTGTCTACACGGAAGAGGCGCGCCGGTTGGGAATTCAAGGCGAGGTGGTGCTTTCGGTGGTCTTCCAGGTTAATGGAGCAGTGAGAGTCATCAACGTCGTTAGATCTTTGGGTCACGGACTGGACCAAGCGGCGGAGCAGGCCGCCGCACATATTCGATTCAAGCCAGCCCAGCGCGCGGGACAGCCGGCAGATTTTCCGGCCACCCTACGCATCGAGTTCCGGCTGGCCGACCAATCCACGTAATCGGAGGAACTGAAATGTCTATTCTTCGCGTCGGACGCGCCAAGTGGTTCTTTGCTGTTCTTTTACTGGCAACCCCGATGCTTATGCCATTATCCGGGAGTGCCCGAACGAAGCCCCGAAAAGCGAAAGTCGACGAGCCTGAATCCGCCGAAGTGGCCGCCATCGTCAACCGCGTCATCGCCACGGAGAAGCAATACAATCAGAAGTTGAAGGATTACTCTCCAAGGGTCGAGACCTACCTTCAGTACTATCAACCGGACAAGGAGTTCGGTGATAGAGCCACGAAAGACGATCACTTTTTGGGCCGGCTGCAGTTAGCTGACCACGAAAAGGAAGTTTCCTTCATTCAGGATTCATTCTCCGACCGGTTGCGCCGTCGACCAGAGATATTAAGAGCGCACCTCCACCTGAACGAGTTCGCGGTGGAACCTTTGACGGTGGATCAGGAGAACTTTGATCGGGAGCACTATGCTTTCGAACCTGTCCGCTGGGAGTACCTGGGAGACTTGCGCTGTCTGGCCATTGATGTCCGACCCAAGGGGCGTGTGGCCGTTGGATCGTTTGAAGGCCGCATCTGGGTTGAGGACCAGTCCTACGCGATCGTACGGTTGAATGGAAACCGGATTCATCCTCCTCGTATGACGTTCTACGTCCACTTTGATTGCTGGCGGGAGAATCTTCAACCCGGATTGTGGCTACCTGTTTACATTTACAGCCAGGAATCAGACCTCGGCAAGCGACTGCGTTACAAAGCAGAAACGCGGCTTTGGGGCTATGACCTCACCTCCCGCCGTCAGCAGCAGGAGTGGACCAATATCCAGGTGGAGGCCCCGGTTGCTGTCCGCGACCGCAGCGAGGTCACTTCCGACCTGTCACCCGTCGAGAGCCAACGGTTGCTCAACGTTGAGGCAGAGCGCAACGTGCTCGACCGGTTGGAAAAGGCACGGCTCATCGCACCGCCGGGGCCCGTGGACAAGGTCCTGGAAACGGTGGTCAACAACCTGAAGGTGACCAACCATCTTGATAACATCCCTCCGGTTCAGTGCCGCGTAATGCTGACCTCGAATTTGGAATCGTTCAGCCTTGCCTACACCATCGTGCTGAGCCGCGGCCTGATTGATGTCCTGCCCGACGAGCCGAGTCTGGCCATGATTCTTGCTCATGAACTTGCTCACATCGCGCTCGGACACAAACTGGATACCAAATATGCCTTCAACGACCGCCTGCAAATGTCGGATGAGAAATTGCTCGCCAATCTGGACCTCGCCCGGGATCACAAAGACGAAGCCGCAGCGGACGCCAAGGGAATTGAGCTCCTCAAGAATTCTCCCTATCAAGACAAGCTTGGCCAGGCCGGTCTCTTTTTACGGGCGGCCGTCGAGGCTGAGCCGCATGTTCACAACATCTTCGGGGCGCACTTGGGAAATGGGTTAGCCGAAGGTAATAAATTGGTCCGCATGACCGCCTTGATCAGCGCCTCTCCCGCGCTTACCCCCAAGAAGGTGGACCAGATTGCCGCACTGCCTCTGGGCTCGCGTATTCAGGTCAATGCCTGGGACGGAAGCATTGCCTTTACCACCCGGAAGGCGGTTCCGATTGTTGATGCCAGTGAAAAACTGCCTTTCCGCGTCACTCCGGTCATTCCCTATTTGCGAATTTTTGCAACGGGGCCGAAAGTTGAAGCGTCTGCCCAGAACTAATGTTTCGTTCGATGTAAGTTCTGCACTGAATCGACAGGCATTTCGAATGCCGAAAGCAGGGGCGCATGGCTATGCGCCCCTACAATGGCACGGCCACAGAACGGGTTCAGGTTGACAGGATTTGGACGCTCGGGATTTACCCTGTGGCGCCGCCGAGAATCTTTTCGAGCTGCGCCAAATGATTTAGCGTGTGGCCGGCCATGATGCGGATGACGGTTTCTGCTTTCTCCGGGCCGCGGTCCGGGTGAGTAGCAGCCTTGTCCAGTTCATCCTTTCCCAACCTTCGAAACAGCGAGAGGTTCCAGGCGCGCAGCGTTTGGAATGTCTGCGCCGCCTCCTGCCCATCCATCCGGCCATAATGCCGGGCCCACTTGTTCTCATCAAAGGGCTGAATTCCCAACTCCGGTTCCGAGATGACTTGACGCACCCGAAACCCGAATGCCATCTCGCAGTCGGCCAAGTGCGCGAGCACCTGTGCGGCTGTCCACTTCCCTGGCGCGTAGCTGCGCTTCAGACCCTCCGGCCCGAGCGCCTGCGCGATGGCGGGAATCCTCTGCTGAGTTTCCGCAAGTACCTCAAATGGGTCACGGTCGCCGAGAAGTTGCGCGTAGGGGTGCGTAGCAGTCATATTGTTGACTCCTTTTCTTGATGGGCAGCCAGCTAAACGGCCAAACCTTTCATTGTAAGAATAGCATGCAGTCATGGCGTCGTAGCAGCGGAAAAGTCCGGCGATATGACGGGCGGACATCCCTTTCATGTTGGGGGCTTCCGTCGTAGGGAAGGGGCTCCGTTCCATTAACTTTTGAAGAACTCAGCTCATATACCTTTTCACAATTCGTAACGGAATTGGCTGATTGAACGTCCATCTCATCGGAGGTTCTTGCCTGCGCAGTGGTTACGGTAATCCTGCTCGGGGCGAGATCCCAAGTTCACGCCATTCCGATGGGAGACGCAATGATAGCGATGATTAAACGGGGAATATTCTCATTAGCTTTTGCAACTGCGCTCGCGGCTGCCCCAATACTGACGGCCCAACAAACAAGGGAGGCGCCCGCAGCTCCAGTGCCTGCAGGGATCACCGCCGGCAAGCGGGTGTTTATCTCCAACGCTGGAGTTGACGGTACGTCGCTCGCGGCCTTCAAAAAAGCGGGTGGTGCAAACCAGCCCTATAACGAGTTTTACGCGGCCATGAAGGATTGGGGGCGGTATGAATTGGTGGGCGCTCCAGCCGATGCCGATTTGGTGTTCGAGATCCGCTTTGCCGCACCGCTCGTCATGGTGGGGAATGTAAACACCTACGGTCCCGAATTGGAATTGGCCATTCTGGATTCCAAGACGCACTTCAGGTTGTGGACTTTTACCGAGCCCGTGGAAGGCGCCGTCCTGAAAGCGACCTGGGACAAGAACTTTAGCCGGGGCATGGGGAGCCTTATGGCCAATATGAAAAATCTGGTTGCGGGGCCCGGGAGTGGGGGTAATCCCGCCAGCAATTAGCCTGGATTCCTCGCCACTTTTTCACTGCGTGCGGACGATGAAATGCGCCACTCCTGACGGGCAATTTGTCTTGCCATTATCACATTGCGAGAAATCCAAGCAACTGGTTTTCTTTTCAATATGTTCCCAGCTCTGCAGGATGAAAAAAAGGGTTAGACCCCCCTTTGTTTTCAGTATGTTCCCAGCTTTGCCAATCTTCGGATTTTTCCGGCACAAGGGCAATATGGCGTGAAGAAATCTGGAGCGATTTGAGGCGGGGGAAGCAGCAAGTTGAACACCTTCTTGACGCTGGGCAACGGGGGCGCGCTTCTGCCGGTGCTGCGGGCCAAGGAACCGGCGCCAATCCTCACCTTTCCATTGTAGCCTATTTACATCGCTTGTCAAGAGGGAAAAAGGTGGCGCTCCGTGCCGCCTTGCCGGCCGCCCCAGGTGCGGGATTCTGGTGGCAAATCGGGGCTAGCCGGCCTCCAGCTTTTCGGCAATCTCAAGCATCTTGGTAATGCTGGTCCAGTTCCTGCCCGTGCCTGTTGTCTTCAGCGTCTTCAGGAGGGCGGACATCGACAGTTTTGATTGTCCAATGCCGTTGGCAAAATAGATGTATATCTCACGCCCCTCGATCCGCACTTCTTCCGGATCGGTCTTGAGCGTGCGAATCTTCTCCTGAGCTTCCGGCTCGGGATCACCAGCGAGAAGGGTTATAAGGAGCTTGTTGGGTTCGATGCCACGCCGCTTTGCAAATGGGTTTCTTGCCAGAACATCCCGCAGTTCGGAAGAAGTGCGCAGAATGACGTCGGAGTGAAAGCCGAAGGCCTTCTCGATCCCGTCCTCAATCCGCTTGGCAAGTCGAGCAAGGTCCCGCTCTTCCGTCTTGAAAATAACGTTGCCGCTCTGGACGTAGGTCTGTGAATCGCGCAGATTAAGGGATGCATAGAGGGCGCGAAGGGCCTCCATCTTGATCTTGTTGTGGCCGCCAACGTTGACACCACGTAGCATGGAGATGATCACAGGCATGGCAGGCTCCATTTTATCCCCTCGGTTCGGTGCCGTCTCGGCATCTGAACCAGGGGCGTCCGCACTACGTTGCTGGTGTGACCAGAAAGACTTTGGCTTCCGCTGCACGGCACGCGTCGATCACATGGATGATATCCCCGTAGGGCAATAGCCCATCTGCATTTAAGAGAACCACTTTCTTACTCTGGTTTTGGTAGAGCTGCTTCAGCCGGCTCTCCAGATTCGTCCAGGGAGTATCTTTGTTGTTGATCTTCACCAGCGGCCATTGCTTCCCCGAGTTGAGTATTTGCACGACGGTTGGTTCTGTGCCAGAGGGCAACGGAGGGCCCAACATCACTTCCAGACCCATGGGGGGCACTGGTTTCCCTGGTTCAGGCGTCTCATGTTGACCGGTCAGCAGGCTTGGCGCGGTTACGCCTGCTTTATGCACAGCGTCCAGAACTCTCGCTACGTTGGCATACGGAGTACGCGCGTCTGCCTTGATATAGAGCTTCTCACCCGTCCGTCCGGCCAGACCACGCTTTTCCGCCAAGGCAGCGGGAGTGATCGGATCGATTCCGAAGTACACGTTGCCACTGTGGGTAACGGCCACGATTAAGGCGCCTTCGTTGTCCGCTTCGGGCATCGCTACCGCATTTTGAGTGGGCGCCATCTCTACGCTGACCCCTTTTCGCAGCGTCTGGGCGCTATACCTTCGGGCGGCAAAAAGCATGGTCGCAAAAACCACGAACATAATGCTCCATACTCGGAGCCACGGCCTTCCCCAAGTAGCGGTTGCAATCCGATTCATACCTTCTTCTCCTCTCGTTGCCATGGTTGCCGGTTGCCCATGGGGAATTTTGCGCTCCCGTTCATTGTCACTGCCCCTTGCCCAGAGCCGCTACACCGAGCATTCCGCCGAGCCCCATGGTTTCAACTACGGAGGAAGGAACGATGACCATCGAGCCGCGCTCCTTGATGGCCTCATACAGCATGTTCATGGCGCGCAGGTGCAGCGCCACAGGATTGTCAATGTAGACTTTGGCGGCCGACTCAAACTTGGCCGCAATTTCGGTCTCGGCCTGCCCCAGGATGATGCGGGCCTGGCGCTCGCGTTCGGCCTGAGCTTGCCGCGACATGGCATCTTCAAGCGCTTGGGGAATGTGGACATCGCGAATTTCTACGGACTGCACAGTGATTCCCCAGGGATTGGTCTTCTCATCCAGGATGCGCTGCAACTCGTGGCCCAGGATTTCACGCTCGGTGATCATCTGTGCCAGTTCGTGGCGTCCAATAGATTCTCGCAAGGCCGTCTGGGCGCTCATGGTGATGGCATCGATAAAACTCTCCACTTCCAGAATCGACTTCTCCGCGTTCCAAACCACCCAGAAGACAATGGCATCAACGTTCACCGGCACGGTATCGCGTGTCAGCGCCGTTTCCGCGGTCACTTTCGTAACGCGCACGCGCTGATCCAC
>JARLGN010000522.1 GCA_031292775.1 Acidobacteriota bacterium
CCCGACCGCCGGTCGCTGCACAACCCATTCGCGCTCGCCATCAAATAGGCCCCGAGCCCTCAACTCCTCCACCTTGCGCGCCAGGCTTGTCGGACTGTCGATTCGCCACGTGCCGGTCGATGCCGTCGAGTAGTCGAGTTTCAGGAAGAATGGGAACCGGTGTTCTGTTCTCAATTCAGGTTCCGACCGAATGATTCGCGACTCCGGCTGCGGTATCGCCAGTCTTTCCAGCGTGCGGACAAACGCCGCCTTTCCCTGCACCGCAAGAAATGAGTCGAAGGTCGCAACGGCCAGGCCAACACTTGGTGGCATGCGGTCCCGCATCCGTGAAAACAGAAAGGCCTGCTCGTGTGTGGGGAACAGGACGTCGTACTTTTTCCGCGCCAAAAGCCGGCGGATAAAGTCCAAGTATTCCCAAGGGTCTTTCCCCATTGACGGGCAGCGGTAAAAGCGATGGACGAATCGGGAAAATCGGCCGAGGCACATCGCCGAGGGATCGCAAACGTCAACGCGGTATCCCGCCATTCCCAGAGCGCTAATGGCTTGGCGGGCAGAAAGGCTGGAACCCTCCGAGAGCAGTATCTTCAGGGGGGAAATCATAGGGCGAGTGCTTTCTGGGTGAACTTAACCGGGCCCTGGGGGCGCAAAACGAATTGTTCCGCCATTCGCTGCAGTTAGGAGCCCGGCCGAATTTCCCCGGATGAGGGACCCCTTCCTACTGGCCGCTGGGTGGAGTCGATTGGTTGTGCGCATCCGGCGATTCATCGACAATCGGCTTCCGCAGGTCTCCCTGAAATAGGTTTTGGTTGGCGACGATCCCACCAGCCTTGGGGCCGATATAGATTCCTACCGGCTGCACCACAACGCCTTCGACGCGGCGGGAGCGGAAATTATTGGAAAGGATTTTGAGGTCACGCGTCTCACCGTCGATCCGAATACCATATCCTGGTGCGCCGGGGCGGCCGTTGTCCGCGATGGTATTTTCCTGAAAGGTGTTGCGGCTGGCGGCGTTGGCTGCCACCTCGTTGCGAAAATAAACGCCCGCATGAGCATTCCCAAAGCAGGAGTTGCCAATGAAGACGTTATCCGTATCTTTATGTCCCAATGAAATGCCGTCCCGGCCATTGTTCCATGACTGGTTCCGTTCGTATCGCGCGTGCTGAACACGCCAGCACAGGAAGAGGCCATCCTGCTCATTGTCATGCGCGCGGCAGTCACGCACGACGGCACGCAAGGCCCCCGTGCCCAAATGAATCCCCAGGTAGGCGTTGCCGCGTGCCTCACAGTTTTCCACCACCGGATCTTCCACGAATTGGAGGCTGATGCCGTCGCCAGGGTAGTCGTGAGCCAGGCAGCGGCGAACCGTCACGCGTTGGGAATGAAAGAAGTAGATACCGGCCGCCTGGCAGCCATCCAGAATGCCGCTGCCGGCGCGGCTGCCGTCCACACTCAGGTCCTCCACTTGCACGTCTTCAACGTTGAAGCCGGCAATCAGGGGAAATGTATTAAAGACCTGCCCCTGGTTCTCAACCGAATAATCCATCCCCAGAAAGCGATCAAAATGCAGAGTGTTACCCTCGACCTTGATGATCGTGCGAACGCTGGGCGTCCAACCGCCAGGGCTCACCTTGTCGAGAATGGTCACGCCCATTCCAGACGCAAAGCCGCTGGCATTTTCCACTGTGGCTATTGCCTCGCCATAATCGGCGTCGAGCTTCAACCTGCACTGGACTCCGGGAGCTTTCTTCAGCAGGGTTTTCTCCACGCCCTCGCCACGCAGCCGGATGTGGCTGGCCAGGCGCACAGAATCAACGAGCAAATAGGTTCCGGCTTTAATGACCACCGTGCCGCCGCCCGCTGCTGCAACGCGGTCGACGGCTTTCTGGATGGCGACGTTGTCCGTACCAATGACATCAGCACCGGCGGAGCCCACAGTAACGGTCATTTGACTCCCCTTTCCCCACACCATTAGCGGCATGAGCAGCACAGCGAGCAAACCAAGAGCGAGGCCGCTACCGGCCGCGAAAATCGAAAATGTTCCATATTTCCATCGCATCGGTTTATTCCTGCTTGAAATGAATTAGCCTCCAACGCGTGCACGATTCTAGCAGGTAATGCGCCCCGTAGCACTCAAGGTGATTACGGGTATTGTGCCGACATACCCCTTGCACGTAAAATAGTTTTCACTTCAGACAGGACAGTTAACGTAATTTCAATCGGAGGTCTGGACGGTCCAGACATGCGACGCACAACCTACCCAAGCCCCTTGATAATATTCGCCACCGTTCTCGCTTTCTTGCTGGTGATGCCCGCATGGACCTTCAGCGCCCAAAAAGGCAAGCCCCTTAACGAACAGGAAGTACTCGAATTGCTTGAGGGCGGCGTACCCTCTGGCCGGGTCAGCGAAATCGTGGACGACCGGGGCATCGATTTCGAGTTCACCTCGGCTATCGAGCAGAAAGTGCGCAACGCCGGAGGAGCCGACGACGCCGTTGCCGCATTGAAGCGCGCGTCGCAGCGATACGCCGAATCCGTGCGTCCTCGCACCGGGGGGCTGGTCGTAAAAACCACGCCCGGAGAGACGCAGATATATTTGAACGATGAGCTCAAAGGGATGACCAGCCCGGAAGGCGAAATCCGGATGCCCGGCTTGAAACCAGGGTCTTATACCCTGAGGGTTTCATTGTTAGGCTACCGGAGCGAGGAAAAAGCCGTTACCATCGCCGCCGGTGAGGACGAAACGATCTACGTCACTCTGCTGCAAAAACCCCCGGCCCTCACCCCCAAGGATAATCCCGTCCCAACGCCCGACCCCGCCTCCCCTTCCGTAGGAATTCCCGTTCCCGGCCTGAAAACTCCGACGGTGCAATTCTATGAAGGACCCCACGACTCGGCCACGGAACACTCGCAGCGCGTCTACCGATACAGCTTCGACCGCTCTGCCGCGCGGTCCATATACTGGGAACTCGACCTGAGCTTTCCTCCGCCGGGACGACGAATAGAATTTCAAGTGGACGCGATCTGGTACAAATCCGACGGATCGCAAATGACCCAGCAACACGTCGCCGCCTATGTGAACGCAGATTGGCGAACCTCCTGGCATACGCAGGGATACGGCTGGGTCGAACCCGGGCACTGGCTCCCGGGCAGCTACCGGGTTGATTGCTTTTACAATAATGAGCGTATTGCGAGTGGAACCTTCCAGATCAATTGAAGGCCGCACCTGGCGGGACTTGTTCAACATGGGTTGTTACGATAGAATCGGCGTGAAACAATTTAGATTTCCCCGGGAAAGCTGAAAACGAATGCCGCGACGGCTTCCGTTGCTGCCTGCGGTAACTGATACGGCGTCAAGCTTAACGGTGTCCACTTTGATCAGAGGCCGAATTCTTAAAGAAAACATGCCCCACTCTTCCAAAACCGACAGGAGCAAAATTACGCGCGCAAACAGCCTGCTTCGCTGGTGCTGGATATTGCTCGTGCTCGCAGCACTAGGTTTCGCTGGACCAACAGCCGCCGAGAAGGGCAAACCTCTCGCAGTTAAAGACGTCATGGAGTTGCTGAAAGGTAGCGTGCCCAGCTCGGAAATTGCTCGCGTGGTCGACGAGAATGGCATCAGCTTCCGCATGTTTGACGAATTGGAGAACCAATTTCGGTCCGCGGGAGCGACGGACGAACTAATCGCTGCTCTAAGAAGAGCTTCCAAGCCCGAGACGACCACGCCGCCCGAGCCAGCCACGGGAACGCTGAAAGTCCAGTCGCAACCGGGCGAGGCGCAGGTCTATGTTAACGACGAACCCAAGGGGATGACGAGTTCAACGGGAGAACTACGCCTGACAGGAATGGCGCCCGGCACTTATCGCGTGCGTGTGGCGCTGACGGGTTATAAAACCTGGGAGAATTCCGTTACCGTCACAGCGGGCGAAACGGTAACGCCGTTCGTGACCCTGGAAAAAGAAAACCTTGTGCCCACTGTTAGCTTGGACTCTGACCGGAGTTCGATTGAGACGGGACAATCCGTTAACTTAAGATGGACGTCGGTCAACGCCACCGATGTGGACATTGAACCTGGCATCGGAAAAGTCGCATTGACAGGCTCAACCAGCGTGTCCCCGCGCGAATCAACATCCTATACGCTTACCGCCATCGGTCCCGGAGGCATTAAAACGGCCACGACGTACGTGGGGGTAACGAGTCCTCCGCCCCCTCCTCCCCGGCCTCGACCCGTGGAGGGTAACCTGCCCGGTTTTCCCGTACCGGGAGCGAGTTTTAAAGAGATCAAATTCTTTGAATCCGGTTACACACCGCCCGCATTGGGCAGTCGAACTTATCAGACGCAGTTCAATCATCGCACCAGTCGTTTCATCAATTGGGAACTCCACGTGACGTGCCCGCCGGTGACCTCTCGGATCAATTTCACGATCTATGCCACCTGGTATTCGTCGAATGGCGCCATATATGCCAACCAAACCATCACTACTTACGCCGACCCCCCGTGGACCGAACCGACGTATAATTCCGGACGCGGTTGGCAACGCGCCGGCAATTGGAAGCGCGACACGTACCGCGTTGACCTGACGGTGAACGGGTATCGCGTGGGGTCTGGCTCCTTCAGCGTATACTAAGCCGTCGCTCAAATTGAATTTGCCGCAGCAAGAGAGGATCGTTTTGGAACTCCCCAACAGCTCAACATTTGTGCCAAGGCTTGGACTTTGGCTGGCAATGCTCGGCCTGATGATTTTCCCCGCCGGCGCCCAGGCAGCGACCGAGGAGACACCGCAGGGCGAGGATTTTGCCGCCGAAGCAAAACTCCTTTATCGTGTCGTCGCATGCAGCGGCAATGCTGCTTTGCCTGCCAATATTGACCCGCAAATCGTCGCCCGCCATTGTGTGTCGCTCAAGGCCAGGATGGCGCGCTATCGCAAAGTGTATTTGGCCAAAGCCACCCCTTTCCTCGCCTCTCTGCGCCCAATGCCCCTGTCGGATACCGTGGTTTACCCGTTTGGGGGCGGTGACCTGCTTACTGCCCTCACCACTTATCCTAACGCGCGACGCATTACCACCCTTTCCCTGGAACTTTCCGGCGATCCCCGGAGAATTGCCAAGATCGATAACAAGCAACTAGACCTGAGCCTTGATCTTGTCGACCACAACGTGGGCTCGCTCCTGGCCGCCAACGATAGCACCAGTAAGACTCTGAAAGGCACCCAGCAGGGCGACCTCCCGGGTCAACTCTCCTATTTCCTTGTGGCCCTCGCTGTGCACGGATACGAGCCGGTTTCATTGCGCTATTTCCACGCGAACCCGGATGGCTCACTGCACTACTACACGGCAGAGGATGTCAGCAGGATGGAAACCCGGGTGGCGGCGGCGAGGCATGGGAAGTGGACCTCACCGGATTTCTCCGAAGCCTTTGCCAACTCGGAACTGGTCTTCCGTCCGGTCGGCGGTAATGGTCCCTTGCGTATTCATCGCCACTTCGGAGCGAACCTGCGGGATGACTCCCTGAAGATAGACGGCCCCATACTTCACTACCTCCGAAGCCAGGGACGCGTGGCGGCAATGACCAAGGCCGCCAGTTACTGCCTTTGGAGCCCCAGTTTTTCCCGAATCCGCAATTACCTGCTCGCTAACATGACTTTCATGATTTCCGACGCAACGGGAATTCCCCCTGAGTTTGCCCGCCCGGCAGGCTTTGTCCAGATAACCTATGGCAGCTTTCAAGGCGCCATGTGCTTTGATGGCTGCCCGAGCGCCGAGTCCAGCAACCAATTCCGCGACTTGTGGGCCAGCCAGCCCAAGCGTACGCTGGGCTTCCGCTATGGTTACGTGGATGCGAAAAGCTCCTACAACCTGATGGTCACCCGACCCGACCCGGTTGCTTCAAAATGAATGGGACGGTTCGGGATGCGCCTGCGCGAAGCACCGACCCTGAACCCAATCAAAACGTCAAATGCTGGCGGCCTCCGTGCAGAGCCACGCGCTTGCCCTCCCAGTAAAACCACCCACTCAGTTTTTCCGGCAGGACCACATCGGCCACGAGCCCTTTGCCCTTCCGCTGGTATGCCACGTGGATTTCTCCCTGTGGGTGCGGAAGCGTAGCCTGCAGTTCGTGAAGCGCCCCGAGATGAGGACGAATCTCCACCTGGCGAAACTCCGCCGCGCCCGGCTCGATTCCCGCGACGGTGGCCAGCAGATCAAAATTCGGGTGGGCACTCCAGGCATGGCAATCCGAGCGGGTAGGTTCAGGCTTCTCCGCCCAGGTGGTAAGTCCCAAGGCCAGCATCTGCCGCCATGGCCCCAATTGGTCAAGATACTGATCGCCGAAGCCGGCCTTCTTCATGGCGCGGATCAGGTAAAAGCGGAAATAGTAAGTCGCTTGCGTCAGCGAAGGGTCCGTAAGCACCGTCTTCATCAACGCCGCTTGATCCGCGGGCGGAACGGCATCCTCCAGGATTGCCAGGATGTTGGCATGTTGGGAGAATTGCTGACGCACCGGTGTGTCAGCAATCAGACGCCGCTTTGGATCCCAGCAAGTCTTGTAAACCGCCGCCGCCACTCGCGAAGCCAGCGCGCGGTCGTGTTCAGCCTGTTGGGCGCTGCCGAACGCCGTTTCCAAATCGGCCGCAGCCCGTAAGGCGGCGACAAACTGCAGGCTCAATATTGAGGACTGTCCATTTTGCTCCATGGGCGGGTCGCCATTTTTGAAGGTGTCAGACCAGTCGACGAAATTCCACCACTCCATCCCCCCCAGCAAACCCGAAGGCGTCAGGCGGTTTTCAAACCAAACCAGCACATTTCTTGCACCTGGCAGATATCCCCGCAGAAATTGCGCGTCCCCGTGATACCACCAAAGGTCGTGCATCATGTCGACCCAGAAGAGCGAGAAGGGCGGGATGTACTGCGGCAACCACGAGGGGTAACGGCTCTGGGTCAAGCCTTCCGGGGTGCGTGATTCGTCCAGAGATTCGATGGCGTTCTTCACCAGGCGGTCGTCGCCGGTCATATAAAGTGAAATCAGCGCCTGGATGCGCGTATCGCCGACGTATTGCAATTGCTCGTAATACGGACAGTCCATATAGGTTTCGTGTGCGCAAAGGCGCGCCGTGCGCCAGCCCACTTCCCACATTTTGGCGAGTTCAGGGTCGTCGCTCTGAAACTGCGCGCGCATTTCGAACGGATACGCCGAAAATGCTCCGTGCAGATCCTCCACTACCAGGGGCTCGGTTTGCGTCGTGACATCCATCTGAAGGTAGCGGTATGTCCGCCACCAGAGCGAGCGGAATTGCCGGTGCGCGCCACCGTCGGGAAGGAATTCGTCGTGATAACCGAAGATTTCGCGACCCTCGGTTTCGTTCCGGTTCCCTTTGTGGCGGTCTATAAAGAGGGCTTCCGCATAGGTCAGGCTGACTTCTGATCCGCGGCCGCCACTGACCGAAAGTTCAGGGTATGCCGTGGTTAAGTGAGACTGATCGAACAGAATTTTCGCATGCGTATTCGCGGGAATGGTCAGTGGGGCGTGGCCTCCCAGGAAATCGCCTGGCGCATCAACTCCCTGAGAACGCACCACGCGTGCCAGGTGCTCCGGCGTTTCCTCCATCATGGGAATGTTGCGCGGAATCAGATACCAACGCGAAGGGGAATCCCGCGCTCCGCGAGGCGCCGCACGGCCAATAACCCCGGCGGGAACCCAGGCGGAATCATCGTATTCAGCCTTCTCCCAGCCCCAGGGATAACCGGAACCATTTACGCGTTCCCCGGGACCAACCACAAAGTAACCGCGCATACTCTTCGTATCGTAATGAATGGTCTGCACGGCGTCGTCCTTAAGAGCTTTCCACGACGCGTCAGAGTTCGCGATTGCTTCGTCATCGCCGTCGCCTTGAAGCACGAATCCAGCCTCGTTCATCATCTGCGCCATGGGAGCGAATTCGGCGTAGTTCCAAACCACCGCTGCCAGCACATTCTTTCCCGCCTGAAGGTGGGAGGCAATGTCGAGCGTATCATAGCGCCAATGGTTCAGATCGCCGCGCGCCGGCCCCGTGGCCACGCGCTGCCCATTCACAAAAAGCTCGTAGCGATTGTCCGCGCTCACATGAATCACAAAACGCCTGGGGGCCGACGGCAACGTAAAGGACTTGCGAAAATGGAAAACGCCAAATTCACGCGTGGGACCGTCGGGATGCCTGATCCACGACGCCTTCCACGCCTGAGTAAGTAGATCAGCATTCGTGGTCTGGGAGTTGGCGTTGCTGCCCGGAAGACCGATAAGCACGACAAAAAGAAGAGCGACAAGTAGTGATCGGCGAGAAATCATGACGAAGGGTTCACCTCAAGAAGATTGACCATCGACTCAGCAAGACGAGTGGAACGGACGAAGTGTATTTACCACGCGGCGGTGGATTGTTCAAGAAAAGGCGAAGGAGCAGCGGCAATTGGGTACCCTTCGTGAGAACGAACTTGCCAATAAAACGCTCCGTGAACTTTGTGTGAAACGCTCTTAAGTCGTCTCGGCGTTATCTCTTTCATGAATAATCCGGGCCAGGAGCAATAATGTTCACTTAGGCTGACTGGGCCCAACTTGACCCCCTCACCCCCGGCCCCTCTCCCCCAAGGGGGCGAGGGGAGAGGTAATTTGAATTTACTTCCCTCGCCCCCTTGGGGGAGAGGGGCGCCCTTTCATAATGCGTGGACCGCAACCGGCGCTTTCACCAGTCCGTCAGCCGACGGAGACGGGTGAGGGGGTCGCCTTATAACCCTTTTCCACTTAATGCCCTGAAACCCATTAAGTGAACAGTATTGGGGCCAGGAAGCGGAATCGGGACTGAAATTAGCGTCCGTTTTGCCTCTAATGTCTATACGCGCTATGACATACCACAGAGAAAAATTCCGCGCTCGTCATGCGTTTAATTTCGCATCAAGCCTGCCTTTAAATCGCCGGTCGGCCTGCCCCCCTTGATAGCAGTTTTCTAAAATTGACATACATCAAGAAACAATGGACATAGGAAGGCGATTCTCCTCCGAGCCGGCCATACGTCCTTGTTTGGAATAGGGTTGCTTCTGGCAGGGCGATTGCCTTGCCTTTACGTAGGGAAGAGTCGAAATTCGTTCTAAAGGAGGGCAAAATGCCCATACCCCAACGGATCCGCGACTTCTTGGACGCCCAGAACGTCCCCTACGAGGCGATTCATCACTCTCAAGCCTTTACTGCACAGGAGGTTGCACACTCCCTCCACATATCCGGAAAGAAATGCGTGAAAGCCGTGGTGGCGGAGGGGGACAATAAGACAGTCATAGTGGTCACACCAGCATCGCACCGGCTGAATCTTGAAGAACTCAAATCAGCTTTGAAAGTGAACCACTTGGAAATGCTCGTTGAAAGGGAGTTGGTGGCGGTCTTTCCAGACTGCGACCTTGGTGCGGTTCCGCCCTTCGGCAATCTCTATGGGATTGAAGTTTGGGTTGACCGTACCGTGGCAAGTGCGGAGAAAGTCTTGTTCTGCGCTGGAACTCATGAAGACTGCATCCGCATGCGCTACTCAGACTTCGCGAAACTGACTCGGCCTTATCTGGGTCATTTTTCCGAGCTGGGTACAGGCCAGGC
>JARLGN010000523.1 GCA_031292775.1 Acidobacteriota bacterium
GTCTGGTCGTTCAGGTACACGTGCAGCAGGAATTTATCGTACCTTGCCAGCGACTCCTTCTCCACATCCTCGTCGGATGCGCGAGGAAGTTGGGGAAGATGTGTCGTTGACTTCGGGTCGATATGCGTTTGAATGTAAATATCCAACCGATTGGCAGCGCTGGCGCCAAGGTCGTGCCCGAGTTGGGAGACTTCTTTTTCGAACGCCGCTGCCTGCTCTTCCTTCAAGTCTTTCACGGCTGCGTGGGTTTCCGGCTGGAGAGGATGCGCCTCGCGGTCCGCATGGATGGCGGCCTTCTCCTGATCGTCAATCTCCCTCAGTTCCGCTTCCAGCCGATGTGCCGTGGCGCGGATGGGGGCGAACTCCTGATCGGTGAAGCCGAGCGTTTTCTGCTGATGGTTGCGCATCCCTTCGGAGTCAATGTTTTGCTTCTCGCGCTGGTCCGCCTTGCGGTCAATGCGAGTCACGAATATCAGGAAATCGTAATAGAGGCGGGAAGTGGGCACCGGTCGTAGGTTCACCGGTGGCGCAGGGACGGGACCTGCCACCTGGCCGAGCGCGAAAGCGCAGGTTAGAATACAGAACAAACCAGCGGTGGGAATAGGAATTCCCCAACACCGTTCCGGCGGGTTGGACTTTCCTTCCACGGATTGCCTGATAGAACGTGCAATTGAGCGACCGTGCAATTGCGAGGCTGCGCTGGCGAAGAAGGAGAGGAGGCGCGTTACCTGCATCATGTCCTCCGAAGCAGGCTTAATAGGTGCCCACTTCCGCGAACATGATCCTCCCCGCGAACTGCATGGTCAAGTAATAAGTCTTTAGTTATGACATTGTGTCGCAGTGCAAGCCCGCAAAGCGGGCGAAAGACCGCAGCTCAGTAAATGGCGAGTATACGTTGATTTTCTTTGATGACGCCAATCCCAGGACGAGGTAAACATCTTGAATCCAATTCGATCACTTTCCCGGCTCTACATCATTCCATTTGTCATACTGGCGGGATTATTTTTGCTCCCCAGCCGTAGCGTCGGCCGCAAGGGGGGGCCAGCAGGCCCGGCGGTCCCCGAGCCTGTGCAAACGGATCTGTTTATTGCTCACGAGGGTGGTTTTCACGCTTACCGCATCCCCGCACTCATTACCACGACCAAAGGTACGCTGCTGGCGTTTGTGGAGGGCCGCAAAGACAGTTTTTCCGACCATGGCCACAATGAAATATTGATGCGCCGGAGTTTGGATAACGGCAACACTTGGACCCCCATGCAGGTGGTGAAAAGGGATGGGACCAATGCGCTGAATAACCCCACCGCGGTGGTGGATCGCGACACTGGGACCGTGTGGCTGCTGTTCGTGCGGACGTCGACAAAGCGCTACAAGAGTAACGAGGATGTGGCCAGAGCCACGGGCCGGATCAGCGATATGTGGATCATGCACAGCAATGATGATGGCGCCACCTGGGCCGGCCCCGCCAACATCACCAAGGAGGTGAATCAACGGGGGTGGAACCGCATCATCCCCGGCCCGGGCGTGGGAATCCAGTTGCGCAATGGGCGCCTGATGATCCCCTGCAATCACGTGACGGGAAAGATCAATACGGACCACATTATTTACAGCGACGACCATGGGAAAACCTGGCGGCTGGGCGGTTCCACCGACGATAGGACGGATGAAGATCAAATGGTGGAACTTGCTGATGGCACCCTGATGCTAAACAGCAGGAATTACCGTGACAAAGGCCATCGCGGCATTTCTCTCAGCAAGGACGCCGGCTTGACCTGGTCACCCGTGACCAGCGATCCCACTCTAATTGAGCCAGTGTGCGAGGCGAGTTTGATTCGCTACACACTGTCGCCGGCGTTCAGAAAAAACCGTCTGCTGTTCTCCAATCCGGCAACCCAGGACAAGCGCATCAGGATGACCGTGAGGCTCAGTTACGACGAGGGGAAGACGTGGCCTGTGGCCAAATTGCTCAACCCGGAGTCGTCGAGCTACTCCTGTTTGACGGTGCTTCACGACATGCAAATTGGATGCTTGTACGAACGGGCAGACCATGGGTCAGCGCAAAAGGTGACCTTTGCGCGGTTCTCTTTGGAATGGCTGACGGATGGCGCGGATTCGCTGGGGCATTAGCGCCGCGTCCCGCGTAGTTTTTTGCAATGGATCGATCAGTGCCTCCAATCGTGGGAGCAGGGGCGCATGGCTATGCGCCCCTGCGACGGCAAGGATCCCAGACCGCCCGCGCTAAGAATTAGCCGGGACGCCCGCGGTACGTCGTGGATACGTCAGGAGTGTTCGTGGGGGTTACTCGTCGAGGCGGGCGGCGATATAATTTTGCAAATCTCTTTCGTCGCGGTCGATGAGTTTTATGAATTTGATACCAATCGCGGAGGGCGGGACGTCGCGGACCACCATGGCGGCGGTTCTTATGGTATGGGAGATATCGGGAAGACTGAAGGCCACTTCAATCTCCTGGCCGACGGACAGTCCACCGTTAGGAGTCAGCATCATTCCGCCCTCACTGATGTCCACGCTGTTGGAGCGAAACTGCTTTGAGGAGTCGGATCCCCATATGCAAGTAACTACAGTGGGGTATGACAGCCGGGTGTAGCGTTGCTTCTCTCTTATCATCGGACCGCGGGTTGCGCGCAGTAAGTTGTAAATCCGCTCCCGAGTGAAGGGCTTGCCGAGGAAGAAATCGACGCCCGATTCAAACCCCTTGCGCATGGTTTTAGCGTCGTCCATCCCGGTAAGCATCACGATCGGGACGCGTCCGTTCAATTTGGAAAGGCGAGCCTCCTTGGTAAGGGCGAAGCCGTCCATATAGGGCATGACCAAATCCACAAACAGCCCATCAACTTTCTCTTCCTTCAATCGCGCGAGCGCTTCACGGCTATCCCCGACAACGACAACTTCGCACCCCATGGCTTCCAGTTGCGCCTTCAGCAAATCCAAGATGAGCGGTTCGTCATCCACAGCCATAACCCGGACTTTCACGTTTTTCCTCTCCTTGCAACCGGCGACTTAGAACGGGGAAAGAGCTCTTAGCACTCCTTCAACCCGCTTGGGTCGCCAAGTCGAGCGGGCCGTCCACCCCAGATTTTCCTCCTCCCAGGGGCGGATTCTCAGTTGGCTTGTGCCGATGTCCTTACCGATTCCCTCCACCCTCGCTGCGGATTTTCACCCATGTGTCTTCTGGGATCGAAAGGAAGATGGCAACAACCTCAGGGTCAAACTGCTTCCCAGCGTTTCGAGCGATTTCATCGCGCGCGACGGAATAAGGCATTCCCCGGCGGTAAGGACGGTCGGAAAGAATGGCATCCATGGTGTCGGCGACGGCAAATACTCTTGATCCCAAGGGGATTTCTTCCCCGGTCAGGCCTTGCGGATACCCTGTACCGTCAAAACGCTCCTGGTGGGTGAGTACAATCTGGGCGGCGGAAGAGAGAAAGGCTACCCGGCTCATCAGATCGAATCCGATCTGCGCATGGGTCTGCATAACGGCCATTTCTTGCATCGTCAGCTTTGCCGGTTTGCGGAGGATCGAGTCCGGAATACCTATCTTACCGATATCATGCAGATAGGCTCCTCTTTCCAATTGTTTGAGTTGTTCGCCGGAGAAATTGAGCCCTTTGGCCATCTCCAGGGAGTAGAGAGTGACCCGCCGGGAGTGGCCCGCGGTGTCATTGTCGCGAAGGTCCAGCGCCGCCGCCAAGGCTTCCAGCGTATCGTCATAGGTCAATTCTATCCTTTGCAGCGCTGCCATGAGTTCTTTGGTCCGCTGGTGCACCATGCTTTCCAAACGCTGACGGTACCCCTCCAGTTCCGCCTCCATACGTTTCGTTTCCAGCGCCCGCCGCAGACTTACCATTACAGCTTCCATTTGAAAGGGTTTGAGAATGTAATCCGCCGCCCCGTTCTTCATCGCGGTTACTCCCACCGACACGTCACTTACGCCGGTTGCCATCAGAAAAGCCGTATGGGGCGCGATTCGGCGGGCTGCCTCAAGTAGTTCCAATCCGGAAATCCCCGGCATGTTTAAATCGGAGATTATTGCATCAAAGGTTTCTTTTGCGAGGATCTCAAGAGCGTCTTCACCGCTGGCGCAGGACTGCGACAAGAAGCCCGAGGACCTTAATTTGAGGGTTAGAAGGTCGCAGATTCTAGAGTCGTCATCAACCACTAATACGCGGGATTGAGGTGTCGAATCCATACTTCACTTCGCCTTGTCAGTTGTACTTTAGCCTATTCGCTTCTTTCGCGTTTTGAAATTTCGTGATGAGCCTCTAGTGGGTGGTCAAGACCCTGGCAGTTTCCCGAGCCACCATCAGTTCCTCATTGGTATAAAGTACCATGACGGCCACGCGCGAACATGGCAACGAGATGACTCGGTCGCCCTGGGCAGGCGCGCGGTTGGCTTCCTGATTCAGGTGAATGCCCAGGAATCCCAACCCACCGCATACTTGTTGGCGAACGCGGCAGGAGTTTTCACCAATGCCTCCGGCGAAGGCCAGCGCATCCAATCCGCCCATTGCCGCAGTGAAGGCCCCAATGTACTTCTTTACTTCGTAGATAAATACTTCGAGCGCCAGGGCCGCGCGAGCATTGCCCTCGTCCGCACCTTTTTCCAGATCACGAACATCGTTGCTGATGCCGGAGATGCCCAGCAGGCCGCTCTTCTTGCACAGCACTTGGCGGACTTCCCCGGGCGAGAGGTTTTCCTTCTCCATAACGTGCAGCACCGCAAAGGGGTCAAGGTCGCCGGAACGCGAGGATTGTTCCAGCCCCGATTGCGGCGAGAAACCCAGGCTGGTGTCTACTGACTGGCCACTCTGAATTGCGGTGATGGAAGAGCTGCCTCCCAGGTGGCAGGAAATCAGGCGCAGTCCCTTCGCCGACCGGCAGAGCAGATCGGGAACCCGCTGGGCGATGTAACGGTGCGAGGAACCGTGAAAGCCGTAGCGGCGCACTCCATACTTCTCCCGCCACTCATAGGGAACGCCGTATATGCTGGCGTGCTCGGGAATGGTGGCGTGAAAACCGGTTTCAAATACCGCTACCATGGGGACGCCCGGCAGGGTTTCGCGGAAGATTTGCATGGCCTGAATGTATACCGGATTGTGGACGGGCGCCACGGGAACAAAATCCTGCATGGCGGCAAGCAGGTTGTCATCAACAATAAAACTTCCGCAGTAGCGCGGGCCACCATGCACTGCCTTGAAGCCGACGGCAGCAATTCCCTCGCCCCCTCCGGTTCCGAGGCGCGCGAGGCGGTCAATCAGAATCTTGATTGCGGCACGATGGTCGGGCACCGGCGCGGTGGTTCGAGACTCCTGCGCACTACCCGTCTCCCAGCAGACGATTTGCGACTCCGCGCCGCCGATTCGGTCAATCTTTCCCCGCGCCAGCACGGTTTCGTTATCGGTCTCAAGCAGTTGGTACTTCAACGAGGTCGAGCCGAGGTTCGGGATCAGGACTCTCACCGCAATCCTCCTTGGGTAGGGCATCCAGTATGTGGCGGGTCATGGCATTGACCTGTCTCAACGGACATCTTATCAGAATGGCAATGCCACTCTTGCGCAAGCCGGCAGGGCTGAACCGGCGCCTGAAACTCAAGCCCAGCAGGACGATTGCCATTTGCCCAATAATTTAGACGAAAACACCGCAGCGTAAGTGGCGTTTTCTATGGCCCCGGAGAGGGGAAATTCGTAGAGGGTCGGTCAACATGGGAAACAGGGGGTGCCCCTGAATCAGAGCGCCAAGCCGGCACGGGCTGAATCCCCCATCAGGCAACCCGCCTGTTTCATCGCAAAGTCCCATGCCCCGATGGCGAAACACCTTCGCCCGGCGCACGGGACGATGGAAATCAATTGCCAGTTATGGTGGAGGCGAGGGGAGTCAGACGAATCAATATGCTCCGTCATGGCAATAATCGCCAGAATATCCTTCATTATTGAAGACAGTCCGGATCGTCCTGATACTCAACACCGCAATTATCATCTTGCAGGCTTTATCCTACGCCCTGAATTCTAATTCCCTCATATTTCCAGCAAAGCATATGTGCGAGATATGGCAGGGGGACCGCCGCGCCGGTCATTCGGAATTACGGTTGGAAGACTGGCAGAACATAGCCTGAATATTCGCCCGAATGGCCTTTTCGATCACCTTGATCTCTTTCGCGCCGATCTGTTTCCATTTCAATGCGCGCAGTACGGCGGGGCGATCGCGGCGGAAGAGACTACAGGACCCAATCATGGACAGTGCCCGCACTTGAATGGCGGGCGAGGTTGCGGACTCTCCGGTAAGCCCGGCCATGGCTTCGGCCACGGTGACCCGCAACGGCGCAAGACCCCGGTTTATGACGGAAAACTCCCGAGCCGGTCCAGATGCCGCCTGGCTGACAAACTTTCCGTAATAGTCGGGTAGAAAGTCGCCCAGGATAAGGCGGGTAAAGTCGCACAACAAAGTGCAGAGTATCCCCACCAATTCGCGGTGCGTGATTCCGGGGCGAGCCATGGACGTCTGCGCCTGCCGGATCAGGGGTTCCTGGCGGGCCGCCCAGCGAGTTGCCACGTGCCGTGCCACGGCATGGTAAAGTCCCTGCTTGTTCCCAAAATAGTACGCAATCGAGACAAGGTTGGTCTTGGCCGCCTCGGCGATATCACGGGTGCGGGCGCCATCGAAACCGCGCGCCGCGAAGATCCGGATAGCTACTTCGAGGAGACGTTGCCGCGTGACTTCGCCGCGGTCGCTGGTAGGCCGCCTTTTGGTGGATAGCATTCGTTTTGGTTTCACCGGAATCTCCCACTGCATGCCATTGATTATAGAATAGGGGTTGAATTATATCAATCAAATGATTTATAAATATAGGGTCGGCTGAAACGGCCCTGGGGAGCAATGTAACCACAAGGCACGGGTGAGCAGGCGCGGGCGGCACTCCAAGGGCAGGTAATATGTCGGATATCCCGGGTGTTGTCAGAAAAAGGGGGCGGAATTTGATGAGTATAGACACTTTTTCCTGGCATCGGCCAGGGCGATTCGGTTTTCCTCCGGTGTCACCTGCCGCCGGTCCGGCAACTTCCCGGGCTTTCGGCAGGACACTTGCCGGGGTACGCGTCGCCCTGATCCTGGCCGCGCTAACAGCCGTAGCGTTGACAAGCCCGGGTTGTGCCGGTCCGAAGCCGCAGGCCGCTGCCTCAGCTTCATCCCTGCCGGTGGGGGTGGTGAAGGCAATTCAGATGGACGTGCCCGTCCACGTCGAATGGGTTGCAACCCTGGATGGCTACGTAAACGCCCAGATTCAGGCCCAGGTGGGCGGATATCTTATCCGGCAGAGCTATAAGGAAGGCTCCTACGTCCACAAGGGTGACGTGCTGTTTGAAATCGACCCGCGGCCGTTCCAGGCGGTGCTCGACCAGGCGAAAGGGCAACTAGCCCAGGCGCAGGCGCAACTCTATCTGGCCGACGTCAATGTGAAGCGAGACACGCCACTGGTCAAGGAACGGGCCATTGCGCAGAGCCAGCTTGACACCGAAACGGCTGCGCAAATGCAGACTCGTGCCGCTATTCAGGCTGCTGAGGCCGCCGTCGAGCAGGCGCAACTCAACCTTGAATTCACGAAAGTGCGTTCTCTGGTGGATGGTATCGCCGGAATCGCCACCACCCAGATGGGCAACCTGGTTTCGCCCGCGGCCGTCCTCACGGTGGTTTCCCAGGTTGACCCCATCAAAGCCTATTTTCCGATCAGCGAGCAGGAGTACCTCCAGTTCACCTCTAAGCTTCTGAAAACAAAGACTTCCGCCGGTGATTTACTGCGCACCTCAGATTCCCGGGCGCTTGATCTGATCCTCTCGGATGGTTCGATTTACCCGCACAAAGGAAAGGTCATCTTCACCGATCGGCAGGTGGATCCGCAGACAGGAACGATTCGGGTAGTCGGAGCGTTCCCCAACCCTGGGAACATCCTCCGCCCCGGGCAGTTCGGGCGCGTTCAGGCGCTGGTGGGTTTACGGCAGGGAGCGGTTCTCGTCCCGCAACGCTGCGTGACGGAGTTGCAGGGAACTTACGAAGTGGCCGTCGTCACCGCGCAGAACAGCATTTCCATCCGGAAGGTGAAGGTGGGAGATCGTGTGGGTTCGTTGTGGGTCGTTAGCGAGGGCTTGGCTCCGGGCGAGGAAGTCGTATCGGATGGCACCTCGAAAGTGCGCGACGGCATGCCGATAAAGCCCACGGTCGAAACCCCGCAGCCGGAAGGAAACCGATGATTTCAAAGTTTTTTATCAACCGTCCCATTGTTGCAATGGTGATTTCCATGGTGATGGTCATCGTGGGAGCGGTGGCCATGCTTACCCTTCCGATTGCCCAGTTCCCGGAGATAGTTCCGCCCGAAATCCAGGTGCGCGCCATGTACCCCGGGGCAGACGCCCGAACCTTGCAGGAGTCTGTTGCCACTCCAATTGAAAGCCTCATGAGCGGCGTGGACTACATGAACTACATGTATTCCACCAACGACAACTACGGCAACACTGTTTTGACGGTGAATTTCGATGTTGGGACCAGCCCGAATACCGATCAGATTTTGACCCAACTGCGCGTTTCGCAGGCCACCCCGCAATTGCCAGCCATGGTGAATACGACCGGCGTCATCGTGCAGAAGTCCAGGGCGGCCGCGATGATGGTCATCTCGTTCTATTCTCCCCACGCGACTTACGACCAAAACTTTCTGACCAATTACGCGTACATCAACTACGTGGATGAACTCTCGCGCGTCCCGGGCGTGGGGCGCGTGCAAGTGTTCGGCGGCCAATACGCGATGCGCATCTGGGTAAAACCTGATCAATTGGCCAAGCTGGGCGTAACGGTTCCCCAGCTTGTCTCTGTCCTGGAAGCGCAGAACACCGTGAACCCGTCGGGGCAAGTCGGCGCCGAACCGGCGCCCAAGGGCCAGGAGTTCACTTACACCGTCCGTTCCCAAGGACGTCTGGTGACTCCCGAGGAATTTGGCGAGATCGTGGTGCGCTCCAATCCGGACGGATCAACCCTGCGGCTCAAGGATGTGGCGCGCATGGAACTGGGCGCCACATCCTACAGCTTCGGTGTGCGCTTCAAGGGCAAGCCCGCCGCAGCCATTGGTATCTACCAACTGCCAGGTTCCAACGCGATTGCCGCGGCGGAGGGAGTGCGCGCGAAGTTGGACGAATTGGCACGGCGACTTCCGAAAGACGTGGAATGCGAAATCGGCGTGGACACCACGAAGGCGGTCACCGCTGGGATTCATGAGATCCTGCTGACGCTGTTTGAGGCCCTGTTGCTGGTCATTCTCGTGGTTTACATCTTCCTCCAGGGCTGGCGTCCGACGCTGATTCCCTTACTTGCGGTGCCGGTTTCGCTCATTGGGACGTTCATCGTCTTTCCGATGTTGGGATTCTCCATCAATACGCTCTCGCTGTTCGGGTTGGTCCTGGCCATCGGCTTGGTGGTGGACGACGCGATTGTGGTGGTGGAAGCGGTTGAGCACCATATTGAGGAGGGGATGACACCGCGAGATGCCACTATTCTGGCGATGCAACAGGTCTCGGGGCCTGTGATCGCCATTGCATTGATCCTTGCTGCGGTGTTTATCCCCACGGCTTTCATCCCGGGAATCACCGGCAAGCTCTATCAGCAGTTTGCCGTCACCATCGCTATTTCGGTGATCTTCTCGGCCTTCAACGCGCTCACGTTGAGCCCCGCGCTCTGCGCGATGATTCTGAAGCCACGCCAGCGGTCCAGGGGGCCCATTGGCTGGTTCTTCGGGTGGTTTAACCGCGGGTTTAACCGCTCGCGGGATGGGTACATTAGTTTCTCCCGCCTGCTCATCCACAAGTCCGGTTTTAGCCTGGTGTTCCTGGCTCTTGTCGCGGTTCTCGGAGTGGGCATGGGAAAGAAGCTGCCTAGCTCCTTCCTTCCCGAAGAAGACCAGGGCTACGTGATGATCACTCTGTCGTTGCCCAAAGGCGCGTCGATGCAGCGCACCTCGGCGGCCGCACAAAAGGTCGATGAGATCGTCAAGAAGGTCCCGGGAGTTCAAACTGTCACTGCGATCACGGGGGTCAACATCCTGAGCGGAACCCAAAGTTCCTATGACGCGCTCTTTTTCGTTCGGTTCAATGATTGGGACGAACGCCGTTCTCCGGAGCAGCAGGCGCAGGCAATACAGATGCGCCTCAATCGGGAACTCTCGCAGGTGAGCGAAGGCGTTTGCTTTGCTTTCTCGCCGCCCGCCATCCCCGGCATCGGCGCTGCGGGTGGCGTGAACTTTGTGCTGGAAGACCGGTCCGGGACCGGTGGGGATTTCTTTGCCAACAACCTTGACCGGTTTGTGGCCGCGGCGCAGAAGCGGCCGGAACTGGCGCGCGTCATCGCCACCTACGCGCCGCATGTTCCGCAAGTCTATGTGGACGTGGACCGTGAAAAGGTGATGCACCAGAAGGTTGACCTTGCAGAAGTGTACCAAACCCTGGAGACGTTCATGGGTGGCTATCTGGTGAATTACTTCAACCGCTTCGGACGCCAGTGGCAGGTCTACCTGGAAGCGGAAGGTGACTACCGCGCCAATGCGAGTGACATCGGCCAGTTTTATGTGACCAATCCCAACGGGAATATGGTGCCGCTGAACACCCTGGCCAATATTCGAAGCATCACCGGTCCCGAGTTCCTGATGCGCTACAACGAGTACACGGCGGCGCAGATCAACGCCACCGCCGCTCCGGGGATCAGCTCGGGACAGGCCATGAAGGCCATGGAAGAAGTGTTCGCCCAAACCATGCCGCGCGAGATGGGCTTTGATTACATGGGCATGTCGTTTCAGGAACAGAAAGCTGCTCAGGGTGTTCCGGCAACGGCCGTCTTCGGGCTTTCGCTCCTGTTTGTTTTCCTGATCCTTGCCGCCTTGTACGAAAGCTGGTCGCTGCCGTTCAGCGTCCTGCTGGGTACCCCCATCGCCGTTGCCGGAGCGTTTCTGGCGCTCATGTCGCGGCACTTTGAGAACGACGTTTACGCGCAAATCGGCCTGGTGTTGTTAATTGGTCTGGCAGCCAAGAACGCCATCCTGATTGTGGAGTTCGCCAAACTTGAGTATGAAAAGGGCAAGAGTGTTGCGGAGGCCGCGCTTGACGGGGCACGGCTCCGCCTGCGTCCCATCCTGATGACGTCTTTCGCTTTCATCCTGGGTTGCATCCCGCTCTGGACCGCGAAGGGGTCCGGGGCGTCGGGTCGCCGCATTCTGGGGACCGTGGTGATCGGTGGCATGTCTGCCGCCTCCTTGATTGCAATCTTCCTGATTCCGGTTGCTTTCGCCGTGGTTGAGGGTCTCTCTTCCCGGCTGCACCGCCACCGCAAACAGCAACCTGGAGCCGATGACTCAAAGGGGGGGCAGATAGCATGATGCGCTTCGCCAAGTGCTTTTCCATTTCGCTTCCGTTGCTTCTGTTGGCCGCCTGCACGGTAGGGCCGCAATACCAGCGTCCCAAGGCTGACGTCCCGGGCGGATATCGGGGAGTGCCGGCCACTCCGGTGGCGGCGTCCTCCGAATCGCTGGGGGATGCCAAGTGGTGGACTGTCTTCCAGGATGAGCAGCTTCAGTCACTCATTCGGACGGCGCTTACCCAGAACTATGATGTGCGCATCGCCGCGGAACGCGTGCTGGCGGCACAGGCGCAACTCCGCATTGCACGTTCCGATCAGTACCCGTCGGCCGGGGTGGGAGTAGGGGGCACGACTGAACGCCAGGCTGCCAGCCCGTTGGCCCCCGCGTATCGCTGGGATTATATGCAGGTGGGGGGAGCCGCGTCGTGGGACATTGACTTCTGGGGAAAGTACCGAAAGGCCACTGAGGCTGCCCGCGCCAACCTGGCCCAGACCGAGTGGGGAAAGCGCGCCGTGGTGAGCACCCTGGTTGCGAATGTTGCCAGCGCCTACTTCCAGCTCAGGGCCCTTGACCTGGAGCTCGAAATCACCCAGCGCACCCTCGCCTCCCGGCAGGAATCATTGCGGCTGACGAAGCTCCTCGCGGACCAAGGGGCTACTTCCATGGTGGACGTTCGGCAGGCGGAGCAGCTCGTCTATGTGGCCTCTGCCACCCTCCCGGATCTGCAACGGCAAATCGAACAGGAAGAAAACTACATCAGGCTGTTGATTGGTCAAAACCCCGGACCCATCACCCGTGGGCGCGGCCTGACCGAGCAGGCGCGGCCGCCCGCGGTTCCCGCAGGACTGCCCTCCCAACTGCTCGAACGTCGTCCGGACATTCACGAGTCGGAGGAGCAATTGATCGCGGCCAATGCCCAGATCGGTGTGGCGCGGGCCGCCTATTTCCCCTCCATTTCCCTCACCGGGACCACAGGATTCATGAGCACGGCCTTGATCAACCTGTTCACGAAGCCGGCGGGTGGTTGGAATGTCGCCGGGTCCGTCGCCCAACCGCTCTTTACCGCGGGCAAGTTGCAGGCCAACGTCCGGCTGGCGGAAGCTCAACAGCAACAAGCCGTGCTGGCGTACCAGCAGACGATCCAGAGTGCGTTCCGGGATGTTTCCGACGCTTTGGTGGCCTATCAAAAGACCCGCGAGGCGCGGGAACAACAAGAACTCCTGGCCGCCGCCGCGCAGGAGTCCACCCGCCTGGCCCACGTGCGCTATGACGGTGGGTCCACCGCTTACCTGGAAGTCCTGACCAACGAAACCAATTACCTGACCGACCAGATGAGTCTTTCCCGGGCGAGGCTGAATGAGATGCTTTCCCTGGTGCAGATTTACAGCGCCCTGGGCGGCGGCTGGCAGCAATAGCCGCCCTACCCGTCTGATAGCGCGGCCTTTCTTCGTGAGGAAAAGCCAAACCCGGCTTTCCGTGGATGGTGGTGGCGGGGGGAGTCGAACCCGTGCGAGGTTTTCAGGGACTGTAAGTTATTGATTCTACAAAACGGCACACCCGCTGAATTCGCCAGAAACGCCAATCGGAGGTACACGGCGGGTACACGGAGACTACGTGGAATAAACGTATATAGCCTATCTCCTACATGCGGGTCTATTTTGAGTTCCCTGTCCGCTTGCGGTCGGAAATGGTTGCTTTGTAGAAATGGGTGCCACCCCTTAACCCATTGATTTCGGCTCATCGGCAAATGTCCATTCTTGCCACGTTTTCCCCCTCAAATGGCGCTTATCGATAGCCACGTGCTTTTTGCGCTTTTGTTGGCATAAATGCCTCGGCGATCTGGCCGCGCATGCCACTTGTTGAGCTTTTGCCGTTGAGGGTTTTCCTTGTCCGAGAAGCGGAGACAGAACCTCTGGAAGTGGTAAGACGAATACGCCAATTCCGGAGGCCCTCGTTTCCTCACCTGCCATTGTATCCATCGGTTTCAGACTCTCGTTACCGGAAATAAAGCTCATCAGGATCGGCCTCGGTCGCATTGTCGTTGAGCATCGCGCGTGGGAACGGTACGGACCCCTGGTCGGCCTTCCGGGGACTTTCCCCCACGGCGACCATTGACGGAGGGTGAGTCCCGCCCTGCCGACATGAAAGTGATTGTCCGGACCCTTGGCGAGATTACCAAAGTTCCAGGCACCTCAGAGCGCCTCCACATGGGCACATTGCAAACAAGGAGAAATAATTTTGAATAATCCAAAAAACTCAGAAAACTCGCTCGCTGATTCCTGCCGGGAACTCGCATCATTGTGTGCGAACTGGCCAACCCTTAGGCCGATGGAGTGCTCCGACCAATTGCGCACGCTCGTTAATAAGGGCTATCCCCGGCGTGACCAGGGCAGGAGGTTGAACTGTAGCGAATCCCTCATCCGGCAGCTTCTCAAGCTGCAAGGCCTCACGGAGGAAGAGAA
>JARLGN010000524.1 GCA_031292775.1 Acidobacteriota bacterium
CATCCGTCCGCGTTCGGAAGTGACCGTGACGGCCGTCGCGACCGATGGTGTCAGGAAAACCTTTACCGCCATCGCGCGTCTTGATTCGGCGGTGGAAGTAAATTACTACCGCAACGGCGGCATCCTTCCCACGGTCCTCCGCAGCCTGCTGAAGTCGGCGTAATGCTGCCTGGACGCAGCCGACGGGCCGATTCACAAGGTGTTCGTCCGATTCGCAGAACACTATTGCCGTCATCGCCCCCACAGCGGGCGGCGATAACACGGCGATTTACGTGATCGCGAAACCGTGAAGAAAGTTGGAAGGTCAGAGCCGACGGATCGTGTAAGCTGATGCGCGCAAGCAGTATCAGACTCCTCTCCGGGAGATTTCTCATGAAGCTGCGGCTCGTCATCTTCATTCTCCTTTTTGGGCTCATCCCTCAGCCTGCTGCCACGCAGGAAGCGAACAGACCGCTAAATAAGAACCAAATCATCGCACTGGTCAAGGCCGGCATGGACAGCCAGGAATTGGCGAAGAAGGTCCAGCAGTTCGGCATCGATTTTGCGCCCACGGACGATTACCTCCAGGGACTGCGCCAAGCGGGAGCGCAGGATGTGCTGATCCAGGTGTTGCGCAGCCTTAATCCGAAACCGTTGACCCGCGAGCAAGTGCTGGAGCTTGTCGCGGGGCGCGTCCCCAGCGAGCGGGCGGCATTGCTGGTGAAACAGCGGGGCATTGATTTTGTTCCAGACGACGAATACGTTGCCACGTTACGAGTGGCGGGCGCGGAGGATTCGCTATTGGCCGCTTTACGCGAGGCAGGGGCAGCCGTGCCTGCCCACCTTGAACTTGAAACCAGCCCCAATGCTGAAGTGTCCCTGGATGGTCACTTGGCGGGACGGGCGGGTGCCGATGGACGATTTTCGTTGAACTCCACAGCGGGCGCGCACACCGTGCGGATATCCCTGGCGGGCAAGAAAGACTTTCAGCAGGGTGTCCCCCTTACTCCCGACCATTCGACCAGGATATCTGCCGTGCTGACAGACCTGCCCGGAAAGGTGTTGATTCACACTTCGCCGTTTGGCAGCGTGTATCTGGACAATGTATGGAAAGAGGCCGGTGCCGATGGCCGGTTGACCCTCACGGACGTTACCCCCGGCTTTCACACCTTGCGGATTGCGGACTCCCATAAGAGAGATTTTCGACAGAATTTGAGTGTGGCCGCCGGCCAGGAGCTGACCGTGGAGGCTCCGCTTGCCGACTTACCCCACGCCGGACCGATGAGGCAAAACCCCAAGGATGGCCTGAATTACGTTTGGATTCCCGCCGGAGAGTTCCCAATGGGCTGCTCGCCCGGAGAATTCCCCTGTTGGCCTGACGAGAAACTCCACACGGTGACTTTTACCAATGGCTTTTGGATCGGCACAACCAAGGTGACAGTGGGCGCGTACAAACACTTTGCCATGGCGGCACGTCGAGGCATGCCCAAGCCTCCGCCTTCCAATCTCAAGTGGGGCGAAGACCTGCAACCGATGGTCAACCTGACTTGGGAGGGATGGCGAGCTTACTGCCACTGGGCGGGAGGACGGCTGCCCACTGAGGCAGAGTGGGAATACGCCGCCCGAGGCGTTGGCACGGATCCGTTTTACGCGCCCTTGGATGAGATCGCCTGGTATGTGAACAACAGCGGAGACCGCTTGCATCCGGTGGGCCAGAAAAAGCCGAATGGCTTCGGCTTGTTCGACACGATAGGAGACACTTGGGAGTGGGTGAACGACTGGTATGATTCAGATTACTATCACACAGCCTATGACCCTCCCGGGCCTACGAAGGAGACTTTTCACGTCATGCGCGGCTCGTCCATCCTCTCGGAACGGAATTACAACATGGCGGTCTGGCACCGGGTCGGCATTGCCCCGCAATACATGCGGGCGGATATCGCCAACTTCATCAGTTGTCGTTGCGTTTGGGAAACAGGAGGCCGGCCATAATCGCGGAGAAAAACCTGAGCACGGAGTTGTGGGCATTCCGCACCGCTCTGCGGGTCTAATTACGAAAAGAACGAAAAGCCGTAGATGAAAGGCTACCCCTTAGCCCGCCGTGGATTTGCGCCCTGCTGTGCGCCAAAAGACATCAGGGGGAGGGAAAAGAGATCAAGGGTTGGCTGTTTCCGTAACACAGCGAAAACCCTCCGTCCCAACGCCGCCGGCCGGAGGCTCGTAACTGCGATCGGAGACGCGAGTATTCTTGGCGCTCCAGTGCGTCCCGCCTCGCAGTACGCGGTACTTGCCGATTTCCGGCCCGGGCGGATCTTGAGGTGGGCTGACGCTGTAATAGTGCTTATCGAACCGGTCGTACACCCATTCCCACATTTCGCCCAGCATGTCGTAGAGCCCAAAACCGTTGGGGAGCCTGTTTGCTGCCGGAGCATGGGGTCTTCCGTGCCACCCCACTTCAGGCGAGACGACTTCGTCGGCCGGTCCGTAGAGCTTCTCCGCGCTGCCGCCGCGTGCTGCGTACTCCCACTCCGCTTCCGTCGGCAGCCGCCCCGCGAGCCACCCACAATAAGTGTCGGCATCAAACCAGCTCACCAGCCGGACCGGCGCGTTCTCATTCGACGTGTTGTGACCAGGCACCTTCCGTCCCTTCGCCGCTGCAAAGCGCTTATAGGCGCCCACCGTCACGAGTGATTGGCCCATCCAGAAACCTTTCGTGATGGTCACCTTATGGGAAGGCTTTTCCTCCTCGTGGCATTTGTCGTCTCCCGGCGAGCATCCCATTATGAAGGTCCCGGGAGCAATCCAAACATAGTTGAGGCCGTCTTTCGGGTTCTCCTGCACCTGTCCCGGTGTGGGGCCAAGGCTCTCAAATCGAGCTTCGACGCTGCTTCCCTCGCCCGCCTGCACGGTGACGCTTTGCCGGAATTCCTTCTTGCCCGGAGCAGTGACGCGCACTTCGTGCGGGCCGGGCGTGACTTCGGAAAGAACCAGTTGTCCCGTTGCGTCGGCCTTTCCTTGCCGGGCCTTATCAACGAAGACCTCCGCCCCGGCCGGGGCCTGCACGCGGAGGCTTCCCGGCAAGTCCACCAGGGTGGCATGAATTTTGGCCGTCTGCCCTGCCGGAAGTGTGACCTGCTGCGCGTAGTCTTTCTTGCCCTTCAATGAAACCTTCAGGGTATGGACACCGGGGTTGGCTTTGAGGGTCAGAGTGCCCTGAGGGCTGGCGCGGCCCTTCAACTCGCCATCCAGATACACCTCGGCATCCGCGGAGGTCGCAACCACCAGGGTTGCCACTGCGGCCCCGCTCGCTTCACGCAGGGCGGCAATCAAGGTGTCGTCAGCTCCCGCCACGCGCAGGGTATTGAGGTAGTGATCGTCGGCGACGAAATCGATTCCGTGCTGCTTCACCAGCGCCGCCGCGCGCTCGCTGGGGACGCCTCCCGCCACCAGTTTCCCCACCTGTTCGCGGGTCAGGGGTTTCGGCTTTGCCTGCCGTAGGGCCTGAATGACAGGTTCTTGCGCCCCCGCCTTGCCCAGGCTTTCCAGGTCATCATCGGTCGGCTCAAAGCTAATACCGTGGTCTTTGATTCGCTGCGCCAGTTCCGCGCTGTCCATCCCGAACTTTACCAGGTCCAGAACCTGGTCCTTCGATAGCGGGGAGTTAGCTTGCTGCGGCAGGGCAGCTTGTATCATAAGTGCAAAAAAAACCAACAAAAGGAGGGCGGTCTTCATAGGATACCTGTGGTCCAGTGGGAAGCCGTGGCCTTGGCTCGTCGCGGTTTCAAGGAGAAACCGTGCGAAGGTCGTCCAGCCAGCGTGCTCGGCTGCTGCACTCCGGCGGATTTTATACCTCCGGTTCAGACGGAGCAACTTGATTTTAGATATGGGATAATCGGCCAAGCGCGATGTTATGCCCAATCCCCACCGCTACGGGGGCGTGTATCGCCAAGGGCCTTCGCTGCATCATTATTGATAAGAGGTGAGAAGTCATGGCACGTGTATTCATAACAGGTTCTTCCGACGGACTCGGGCGAATGGCCGCGCAGCTCCTCATTGAGCAGGGACACAAGGTGGTTCTGCATGCCCGCAACGAGCCGAGAGGCGAAGAAGCGCTCGCGGCCGTGCCGGGCGCGGAAACTGTGGTCATCGGAGATCTCTCCAGCATCGCGCAGACTCGCGACGTGGCCGAAAAGGTCAATCGGTTGGGGTTCTTTGACGGGGTCATTCACAATGCGGCTGTTGGCTACCGGGAGCCCCGGCGTATAGCAACCGAAGATGGGCTGCCTCATGTGTTTGCTGTCAACACGCTCGCACCGTATATCCTAACGGGACTGATCCAGCGACCCAAGCG
>JARLGN010000525.1 GCA_031292775.1 Acidobacteriota bacterium
AAACGTGCCAGTACGTCACACACGATGGTGGTGTAGGCAGAACCCACGTGGGGGCGGGCGTTAGGGTAGTAAATGGGGGTTGTAAGGAAGTACCTCTTCATGCGCCGGCCACCTTTTCACTTGGTTGCAGATAAGCGGCTTCAGCGGCGGCGATTACCTGCTTGAGCGGCACAGACTTCTCCACCGCCAGACGTTGGCAATCGTCAAATTCGGGGGCCGCGTTCACCACTTTCCCCTCGCGACGCGCAACTTTCACCTGCACCGTTCCGTAAGGGGTTTCCACGGTCACCTGTTCGCGATCCAGCACCTTCCGCCGTGCCTCGTAGATGCGTACGCCAATCGTGGTGGTCTGCTCGAAGAGCAACTGGGAAAGCGCGTCACTCTTGTCAGGTTCACAGAGAATGCTGATGGTCAGCCCGGGACGATTCTTCTTCATTTGTGCCGAGCTGCAGGTGACATCAAGCGCGCCGGCGGCCAGGGCCTGCTCCATGAAGTACCCGTAGAGTTGCGGGCTCATATCATCAATGTTGGCTTCGATCACGGAAACGATCTCGTCACCGGCAGGGGATTCCACTGCTGCCTGTTCGCGATCCAGTTTCTTCCGCCGCGCCTCATAGGTGCGAATGCCTGCGGTGGTAGTCTGCTCGAAGAGCAATTGGGAAAGCTCGTCACTTTTCTCCGGCGGGCAGAGAATGCTGATGGCAAGGCCGGGCCGATTCTTCTTCATCCGCGCTGTACTGCACGTGACGTCAAGCGCACCTGCTGCCATGGCTTGTTCCAGAAAGTTCCCGTAAAGTTGCGGGCCCATGTCATTGATGGTGGCTTCGATCACGGAGACAATCTCGTCACTGGCAGGGGGTTCCAATTTTGCCTCTTCGCGCTCCATGACCTTCCGCCGCGCTTCATAGGTGCGAATGCCCGCGGGGGTAGTCTGCGCGAAGAGCAATTGGGATAACTCTTCGCCTTTCTCGGGCTTGCAGAGAATGCTGAGGGCAAGGCCGGGCTGATTCTTCTTCATCCGCGTTGTACTGCATGTAACGTCAAGCGCACCTGCGGCCATTACCTGTTCCTGGAAGCTCGCGTAAAGTTGGGGGCTCATCTCATGGACGGTGGCTTCAATCACGGAAACGATCTCGTCACCGGCAGGGGATTCCAACTCTTGCTTTTCACGCGCCATTACTTTCCGCCGCGCCTCATAGATGCGAATGTCAGCGGCGGTTGATTGCTCGAGGACCAATTGGGATAGCTCGTCACTTTTCGCCGGCTCACAGAGAATGCTGAGGGCCAGCCCTGGCTGATTATTCTTCATCCGCGCCGCACTGCGCGTAACGTCAAGCGCGCCAGCGGCCATTACCCGTTCCACGAAGCTCGCGTAGAGTTGCGGGCTCATCTCATGGATGGTGGCCTCAATCACGGAAACGACTTCATCCCCAGGGAGACCTGGTTGGCCGGTGACGGCTTCAAGCAGTTCGCCCACGAACAGGCGGGCAACGTTGGGGTGACCGGGAAACTCCTTTTCTCCCGCACCATAGCCAATTTTCTCGATCTTCATCGACGGCAGGGGACCGAATCCGGAAGCCAGGGCAGCCACCAGTGCGGCGCCGGTAGGAGTGACCAGTTCACCCTCCACGCCCGAGGAATAGATTGGAATATTCTTCAAGAGTTCCGCGGTGGCGGGCGCGGGGATGGGTAAACTTCCGTGCGCCGCATTGACGTGCCCGCTACCGACGTTCAGAGGGGAACAGATCAATTCGGAAATCTCCAGTAGTTCCATGCCAACACAAGTGCCCACGATGTCGAGGATCGCGTCCACGGCGCCGACTTCATGGAAGTGAATCTCCGCGGCCGGCACATTGTGAAGTTTCCCTTCCACCTCGGCGAGCGTGGTAAAAATCTTTAGCGCCATGGCCGCCGCCTTTTCCGGCAGCGCTGCTTTCTCCAGCAGAGCCTGGATGTCTGCGAGTTTACGGTGAGGTTGTTCTCCCGGAACGCGGATGTCCACACGCGCCCCCACCAAACCGCCGCGCACGGCACGTGTACGTTTGAATTCATAGAAGCCAAGGCTCAACTTCCTCAGTTCGCTGAAGAGTCGATCCACTGGAACGCCGGCGTCGATGAGCACGGCCAGGAACATGTCGCCGCTAATGCCCGATGAGCAATCCAGATAGGCCTTTTTCATAGTAACCTCGGTAGAATTTCTCCGGCCGGGCCGCGCAGAATCCATTCGGCCAGGTCATCGGCAGGAGTGGGGTCAGGATTTACAATCACTACGAGGGCACCCGATTGGCGGGCCACCTTTACCAACCCGGCTGCAGGGTAAACCAAGGCGGAAGTTCCAACGGCAATTAAGACATTTGCCTGTCGTGCCGCCTCCACAGCTCGCTCCCACTCTGCCTCGGGGAGCATCTCACCGAACCAGACAATTGCCGGGCGCTGGATTCCTCCACAACGGCAAAGTGGCGGCAGGTGATCCATGGGCACCTGTTCGTTCCGTTCCTCCCGCCCACAAGTGGTGCACCGCAGCCGCCAGATGTCGCCATGCAGTTTCACCACGTCATGGCTGCCCGCCCTTTCGTGCAGCCCATCTATATTTTGGGTAACCAGCGTAAATCCTTTCGGATTTCTCCGCTGTAATTCCGTCAATGCGAGGTGGCCCGGGTTTGGTTGGGCCGCGTGGATCAGTCCGCGCAGCCAATCGTACCATTCCCAAACCAGGTGTGGATCACTGGTAAATGCCTCAGCGGTGGCCAGACTTTCCGGAGAGTAGTTCCTCCATAGCCCATCGGCTCCGCGAAAGGTTGGAACCCGGCTCTCCGCCGAAATTCCTGCCCCTGTGAAGGCTACAATCTGGCCGGCTCGCAAACTCCGGCGCGCCGCTTCGATCGAGCTATCCACTCCCTCCCCAATTCTCGACAGGCAATTCTGCCGGAAATTGGATACTATGCTGTACCACAAAAGGTTGTCAATGAGTGCCGACATGTGGCAGAACCTTATTTTCGCCTTTTGCCTTGCTATAGAATGAGTCCGATTTGGTATTCGGCATCCTGAGGACGTGCAGGAAGAACTTGCACGGCGCTCATCGAAAAGAGGTTTCGGAATGGAGAATCTTAATCGTCGTCGTTTTCTGCAGGTTTCAGCCGCCGCGGGTACTGCGGGGTTGATCCCGAGACTTTCCGCAGCGCCTGCGATACCCGCAGGAAAACCCTTCCGGCTGGGAATTATCATCCATGTCGCCAAAGATCCGCAGGCGGCCATCAAGCGCGTTCATGAATTTGGTGTTCCGACGTGCCAGGCCGGAACAGATGACTTCTCGGACCGGGTCTACATCGCCCTCAAGGGAGCCGTGGAGACCTACGGGATTGAGATCACGGCCATCAATACATCGGGCGGCGCCCCCAATTCCTACACTTTTTATGAGGGGCCGCTGACCATCGGAGTGGTTCCCCCCAAGTATCGCCAGCAGCGTGTGGATAACTATAAGCGGGCCTCCGACTTCGCCAAGCGGCTTGGCGTGCCAGCCCTTCACTCGCACTTTGGATTTATTCCGGAGAATCCGAATGACCGGGAGTACGAAGGTGTCGTCGGCGCGCTCCGCGACGTGGCCACCCACATCAAGGGTAATGGCCAAATTGTGCTGATGGAGACCGGGCAGGAAACGCCTATCACCATGCTACGCGCCATCAACGATGCGGGTGTTGATAATCTGTTGGTGAATCTGGATTGCGCCAACCTGATTCTCTACGGCAAGGGCAATCCCCTGGACGCTCTGGATGTTCTCGGCCACCTGGTGCGGGGCACGCACGCCAAAGACGGACTCTTCCCAACGAACCCCAAAGAGCTTGGTGCGGAGGTGCCGATCGGGAAAGGCAAAGCGAATTTCCCCAAATTAATCCCGCGTCTGAAGGAATTGGGATACACCGGGCCGCTCACGATCGAGCGGGAAATCTCCGGCCCCCAGCAGCTTGCGGACATCAAAATGGAAAAAGCCTACCTGGAACGGCTGGTTGCAAAGTTGGGATAAAGGGGGAATGTTTCGCCTAAATTCCAGATGGGGGTTTACGAATAGGGGCTGAGTGATGTAACTTTGTAGGGTTAGACTCCGCAAGGATTCCTTGTGATCTGCAGGATACTTTCCCTGTGATTTGGGTGTGGAGTCCATGCCCGCGTGTTACGGATAGCCGGGCCGGTAGCTCAATGGTAGAGCACTGCCCTTTTAAGGCAGGGGTTCTGGGTTCGAATCCCAGCCGGCTCACCACC
>JARLGN010000526.1 GCA_031292775.1 Acidobacteriota bacterium
CCCCGGCATGGGATTCCAAAGCGTGAAGCCTTTGGGGTCGGGGAAGGCCAACCGCGCCAGTCCGGCGTTTACTGTCTCCCAACCGGCGGGTTTGGGTTGCGTCTCGACGTAATATTTCCACGAGATGTGCTTGGCGCCAAAATTCCTGACGATCGATTCAAAGGGGAAGCCCTCGGGTTCATCCAGATCGTCTTCGAGTTGTTCCAGAGAGCCGATGTTGTTGATCTCGCCGGACTGCGCAGCCACAGTGAAAACGTGATTGGGCGAACTTCCGGTCATTTCCGACGAGAAAAACCGATCGCAGAGAGTGTAGCGGAAGGCGTACCGCCAGTAGTTGGGGATATCCGTCTGATCGTAGTACCCCATCGTGTAGGGAGAGCCTTCCACCCATACAAAGCCGTCCATAGTGCCGTGGTTGTAAGCGGCCTGAGCGGTCTCCCAACTGTGTTCAAGGTCCAGAAGCGGCTGTCCCGGGGGCATGTGAAAAGGCTTCACGCACTTCTTGCTTCCTGGCATTTCCTCCAGGCAGGTTGTCGGAGGGATTCCGTCGGCATTGGGGAACGTGCCGAAGTAATTGTCGAAGCTGTGATTCTCTTGAATGATCCAGATGACGTGCTGGATCTTCTCCATCCCCTGAGGAGGCGCGGAATTGCCGGCCGCCTGCGCCTTGGGCAAAGCGTTCCTTCCGAGCGGCATCAATACGATTATCAATCCCAGCCCCACAAGGAGCATCCCGGTTATTAATTGCCGTTTTGACTGGTGATGAGGATTTCTTGTGGGCATGGAGTGTTCTCCTTGTAGTAGCGCCGGGCTTGAGCCCGGCCCGTCCTATTCCCTGGCTCGCTTACGATTTCCCCCTTGATTTCGACATAGGAGAAATGCCGCAGGGACAGCGGCGCCCGAAACTCGTATATCGCGAGGGTCGCGAAGAAGAATTTCAATAGGTGTCATTGGAAGTAATCCAGTCAGGCGAAATAGTTACCACATTTGAGAGGATTGGGCAACGATTCGTTGCCCTCATCCAACACGGCGGGTGGTTCGCCAACCGCCCCTGGATGAATCAATTTGCTGACTTCGAAAATCGCAAATCGAAAATGACCCGATGGCCCGATGATTCGATCGCCCGAAGCCCCCCTGCGCTTGACTCGCTTCAACACTCAACGACATACTGGATTTGATAATCTCGTTGTGGGCCGATACCGATGCAGAAGTTCCAACGAATACCACTCAGGATGGAACTCAAGGCAAATGGCGGCCAGGGGTGAGATGAATACGGATCGCGCGTTACTGGTAGACCTGTATGAATTGACGATGGCGGCGGCATATTTCCAGCACCATATCGAATGCCAAGCCACGTTCGAGCTCTTTGTGCGTCACCTGCCGCCGGAGCGATCTTATCTGGTGGCGTCGGGTCTTGATTCGGCTCTCACGTTTTTGGAGAATCTGCATTTCACGGAAGACGACGTCCGCTTTCTTGAGCAGCTTCCTGCCTTCCACACAGTTTCACCGGAATTCTTCGACTACCTGCGGGGTTTCCGATTCCATGGTGACGTGCGCGCAGTTCAGGAGGGCACGCTGGTCTTTGCGGAAGAGCCCCTGCTGCAAGTGACGGCGCCGGTGCTGGAAGCCCAGATTGCAGAAACCTATCTGCTCGCGGTAATGCATTATGAGACCCTGGTGGCTTCCAAGGCCGCGCGCACGGTTAGGGCGGCGGGGGGACGCGCCGTATTGGAGTTTGGAACGCGCCGGGCCCATGGACCGGAAGCAGGCGTGCGAGCCGCGCGGGCCGCGTGTGTCGGGGGCTGTGAGGCCACCTCCAACGTGCTGGCCGGCGCGCTTTACGATCTGCCCCTGGCAGGCACAGCGGCGCATTCCTGGACGCAGGTATTTCCCAGCGAGCGGCGCAGCTTTGAAGCCTTGCTCGAAACTTTTCCTGACACCGCAATCCTTTTGGTCGATACCTATGACCCCCTGGTGGGAGCGGAAATTGCGGCCACGCTGAAGACGTCGATTCCGGGAGTGCGACTCGACAGTGGCGACCTGCTGGAGAAAAGCCGCCATGTCCGGGAGATCCTTGACCGCCACGGCCGGCACGATGCCAAGATTGTTGCCAGCGGCGATTTGAATGAATTCAAGATCGAAGCGCTGGTTGCAGGAGGTGCGCCGATCGACTCCTTTGGTGTGGGCACGGATATGGTGACTTCGCGCGACGTTCCCGCGCTGAGCGTGGTTTACAAACTGGTCGAAACCATAACTGGCGGCGTGGCCCAGCCGAAAACCAAATTCAGCGAGGAGAAGGTTTACTGGCCAGGCCGCAAGCAGGTGTTCCGCTACTTCCAGGATGGCCAATACCATCACGACTTGCTTGCCCGCGCCCAGGAAGATTATCCGGAGGCTTTGCCCCTGCTCGAACCGGTAATGCGGGAGGGCCACCGCCTTGCCGCTGCCCCTGCGGTGAAACAAATCCGCGAGCGTACCCTGGCCAATCTTGCCTGTTTGCCGCCAGCGTATCAGGCGTTAAGCGGGGCGCCCGTTTATCCCGTCGAGAAGAGTGCGAAGCTGGACCAGTTGCTGGGTGAAGTCCGTGCCCAGCACTTCGGTGCCGTGAAATCATCACGCTAAACGGGGGCATTGTGGAGTGAGCTTTATGGGTGAGTCCCTGGTGTTTTTTGACGTTGATACGCAGGTGGATTTCATGAGTCCTGCCGGACGGCTCTACGTTCCGGGCGCGGAACAGATTGTGCCCAATCTCCGGCTGTTGATGAACTGGGCGCGCGAGAATAGCGTGCCCGTAATTTCCTCTGCCGACGCGCACTCAGCCAATGATCCGGAATTCAAAATCTGGCCCCCCCATTGCGTTATCGGCACGCCCGGGCAGCACCGGATTCCCGAGACGCAGTTTCCTGATCCCGTGGTTATTCCCAATATTCCCGGCGTATTCAGCCCTCCAGCGCACTGGGTGGGCCAGTACATCATCGAAAAGCCCAGTTACAATCCCCAGGACAACCCCAACTTCGAGGCCATATTGAAATCGCTGGGCTCGCGGCGCGCTGTGGTCTTCGGTGTCGCTACGGAATACTGCGTGCGTGCCAACGTCCTGGCCTTGTGCCATCGGGGCTTCCAGGTGGATGTGGTCATCGATGCCATCAAATCCATTGATGTGGAGGGTGGACGCAAGGTGCTTGAGGAAATGGCGGCTGCCGGGGCCCGTACCACCACTACTGCGGAAGTCTGCCGGCTTGTCGCCCGACAGGCCACGCCAACGCCGTAATGCCGATATGATGGTGATTGCGCCCTCTCGACCTTCCCGATAGAATACGCCTCAGTTTTTCGACCCGGCCCCTCGGGCGAATGTTCATAGACAGGAGTCATACCCTGATGAAACGCATTGATCCCTATATGAGAGTTCTTGCCGCGCCGGCATGCCTGGTGCTGCTTGCGGCTCTAGTGGCATGTAATAAGAGTTCCACCCCTGTAATCAGTTCCGCACCCGCAACGCACGCTTCCACGCCGAACTTGACCGACGCCACACGACTCAGCGACGGAGCCACTAAGTTGATGGATGCAATGGATAAACCGACGAAATCATTTCATTTTTCCTTCAAGGGGGAAGAAAATATCAACATGAAATACCAGCAAGACAAGACGCAGGCGCCGAAGGTCGGTCCGGTGGCTCTGCTAGCGGAGATTTCCCCGGAGGAAATCAGCCTGACCGAAACGCGGGGCCCAACCACCACGACCTCCAAAGCCAAGAAGGGCGACGATATGAGTTGGGCTATGGCGAACCTGACGACACTTGGAGTAATGACCAGCCCAAACTTTGCCATTGCGGTGGGATCATCCGTTGCATCATCGCCAAATAGCGATCTGGTCGGGGCAATCCCGGCGGATAAATTTACGTTTGATACCAGGGCCGCGAATCCATCTCAGAAGGTGGGCCTGGATGCAGCGCGGTCGATCTTAACCACTATCAAGGACTGCAAGGGAACTGCCTGGATCGCGAAAGACTCCGGGCTCCTCATCAAGTTCAACATTGACACCGATTATGTCGACAAGAACAACCACGCCTGGACGGAGCACTACGAAGGAGAAGTGACTCCATAGTAGGCCCACTTGCTGTCCAAGGCTGCGACGGGCAATAGAGAGCCTTTATCCGGTTGCGCACAAGAAACTGCGGGGGGCAGTGAGCCTTGTCTGTCTGCCCTCCGGTTGAATCCATGCCCTCCAGCGCCGCCGTCCTGCCGGCACCGGAAGATGCCGCCAGGGTGGCGGTGTTACGGAGATTGCACGTCACTATGTTCTGCAATTCTTTGTAAGCATGGTCGCTGCTTCAACGGTTCCAATTGCTAAACTGATAGGGTCAGACAAGAAAACAGGAGGTGATGCGGGGAATTGTGATGAGGCGCGGTGGCCCCAAGAGGTGTTCACGCACCTTTGATAACGCGCCGGTAAAGATCTTCGTAGAGGGGAATTATGCTTTTACTGCAAAAGTTGCGCAGCGCGCGCTGCCGTGCCGCTCGCGACATCTCCGCCTGCCGTGCTGGGTCGGATACGATTTCGAGCGTCCTCGCTGCCATGGTTTGAACGTCGTGCGGTTCGACTAGAAACCCTTCGACGCCATCGCGAAAAACTTCCGGTACTCCCCCCACGCGTGAACAGACCGCAGGGACGCCCGATGCCATTCCTTCCAGGGCGGCCAGGCCGAAGGACTCGATTTCGCTCGGCAACAGCAGCACATCGGCACAGCAGAGCAGGTCCTGCACTTGATCTTGCTTGCCGAAGAAGATCACATCGGCGCCCAGTTTCTTCTCGCGGACCATCCACTCGGCCACTGTTCGGTCCGGACCATCGCCGATCATCAGGAGCTTGGCGGGAAGTTGCTGCCGGACGCGCGCGAAGATTTCGATGACATCCGGGATGCGCTTCACGGGCCGGAAATTCGACAGGTGTACCAGAACTTTTTCCCCATGCGGCGCGAACTCCTCGCGTCGGGACTTGCCCTCGGCGGGGTGGAAGATGTCGCAATTAACGAAATTGGGAATAACCTCCACGGGCCGGTGGATCTCAAATTCCCGCAGGGTCATTTCCTGGAGATACGCCGAAATGGCGGTGACCGCATCGCTCTCCTCGATGGAAAAGCGGGTAATCGG
>JARLGN010000527.1 GCA_031292775.1 Acidobacteriota bacterium
ACCTCGGCTGATGAAGACGCCTCGTCGAGCCACCCTCTCCCCCAAGGGGGCGAGGGCAGTAGAATCAACTCTCCCCTCGCCCCCTTGGGGGAGAGGGGCCGGGGGTGAGGGGGTTCCTGCAACATGCCATCGTAAAATATTTCGCGGGACACCACACTAGCGACTTTCGAACCCGTGGGACGTAAGTTATGGTATGTTGGCGTTTGCCGGAGAATCAGATTCCAGCCCGGACTGAGGGGGCTGCACGTGTCAGTCGAACAAAGTTCCCTGTCCGCGACAAGGTTGTCATTTCATCTCGTCGACTAGAGCCATGAAAAAAGTCGGACGATACGACATCATTTCGGAGCTAGGCCGGGGCGCCATGGGGATCGTCTACAAAGCCTCCGACCCCACCATCGACCGTGAGGTTGCCCTGAAGGTTCTTTCCCTCACCTCTACTCCGGAAGATGGAACCAACAGCCCGCAGCAGATGTTCATGCGTGAAGTGCGGGCAGCCGGCCGGTTGGCGCACCACTCCATCGTCACTATTTACGACGCCTTTGAGGATGCGGAAAACCAGACCAGTTGCATTGTCATGGAACTGGTCCCCGGTGTGACCCTGGAGCATATTCTTGATTCGGGCCACACTCTAACTGCCGACCAAACCTTCAGCATAGTCCGTCAGGTTGCGGAGGGGCTCGATTACGCCCATCGTAATAACGTCATCCACCGCGACTTGAAGCCGGCAAACATCCTGGTAACCGAAGATGGGCGCGCCAAAATCACGGATTTTGGAATTGCCAAAATATTGGCGCGCGAAGGTGTGGCACGCACCATAGGGGTAATGGGAACGCCGTCCTACATGTCACCTGAACAGGTGAAGGGAGGCGAAGTTGACGCCCGCACTGACATCTTCTCGTTGGGCATAATAATCTTCAGTATGCTTACCGGGAAGAAACCGTTCGCCGGCAATACAGCCGCGGTAATGTTCAAGATCGTTTACGAAGATCCGGCGGTGCCCAGCAGCATCAATTTCGAGCTAACACCGGCCCACAATTATTTGATTAAACGATGCCTGGCGAAGGACCGCAATCAGCGGTATGCCTCAGCGCGCGAATTGCTGGGCGACCTTGAGGATCTTCAGTACGGCCGGCCGCTCCGCACGCAGGCGCATCCTGGGTCTTCCACCGTTGCTCCGGAAGCGAGCCCATCCTTGGGCGGGGCAATGCCGATTTCGGGACTCATGAAAGCGCCTTCGCGGCAAGCCCCACCGCATTCGACGCCACCTGCACCGCCATTCGTGCCACCTCCCGCTCCTCCTGTGGAAGGGCGAAGTCCCCAACCACCTTCGCCCCTATCGCACACGAAGGCAATGCCGATTTCGGAACTCATGAAGGCGGCATCGCAACCGCCTGCGCCGCATTCGACGCCACCCGCGCCCATACTGCACACGGCGGGAATGCCGATCTCGGAACTGATGAAAGCGGCATCGCGGCAACCGTCGCCGCATTCGACGCCGCCTGAACCGCCATTCGTGCCGCCCCCCGTTCCTCCCGTGGAAGGGCGAAGTCCCCAGGCTCCTTCGCCAACATCGCATACGGTGGCAATGCCGGTTTCGGAATTGATGAAGGCGGCTTCACAGCAGCCACCGGCCCGTTCGATGCCGCCCGCACCGCCAGCGCCGCCACGCCCGAGAAGTCCATTGGAAATGGGAGCCCCCGTCACCCCTTCCGAGCCGCCCTCGACCATGGCCATGCCCATTTCTGAACTCATGAAAGCGGCTTCGCAAGCTCCATCGCAGCCGGTGGTTCCCAAGCCCCCCGCGCCGCTACCGCAGGCTCAAAAAGGGGTGCGCCTCACAGGTCAGACCCTGCCGATGAGATTGCCGGACCTTTCCGCGGCAGGTCCTGCGACTGCGGAATCGCAGTATGTGCCGCCTCAGGCGTCCGTTCACGATGAGCCCACGCTGCGGCTGGAACGGACGTTTCCCACGCAAGCGCCGGACCATCCCGCCATGCCGCCGGCGGCTGGGTTGCCGTTTCCACCCGCGCGCCCCCCTGAAGCCGTCGCCACGCCTACGGTTGAATTTGCGTATGATTCTACCGCTGCGTTACCTGCGCCCAAGTCAAAACTCATCCCTGCTTTGCTTGGAGGAGTGGCTGTCATCGTGTTGGCCGCCGCAGGGTTGGGCTATTGGAAGTTTCATAAGCGTGCCGCGCCGCCTCCGCAAGTCGCGGTGCAATCGCAGCCGGCGACTCCGCCTCCAGTTCCAATTCCCGCCGAGTCTTCAACTCCGCCATCTGCCACGCCGGCGGAGCCGCCTCCACTTCCGGTGAGCGCCGCTCCCGGGACTTCAAAGAACGCCGCCATACGCAAATCGAAGCAATTGGCCGCGAAGCACCCGTCAGAGCCTGTGCCGGCGCCAGCTCCCCCGCCACCTGCGCCTGTCATCGCGGCGCCGCCACCCAAACCTGTTCCTGCCGCTCCGAGTCCGGAAGCCATTGCCAAGGCTGAGGCCGCCAGGCTTGCCAGTATTCCGCGGATCGTCCAAGTCTCCTGCAATTACGGATTGAAAGAGGCGACCTTCACTTTTTCCGCCGGCGGGCAATCCCTTTTTGAAGAAACCTTGAAGGGGAAAAAGAAAAAGGGAGGTTTCCTGGGGATCAAAGGCTCCTATGAAGGAACTTTCTCACACACCATTACCGTACCCGCAGGGGCATCGCAGGTTTCCGTCCACGTGGTGTCCAAGGATGGCACGGACCTGACGCAAACCATCAAGATGCCGACGTCGGGCGGCTTCGTCCCCACCCTCACCGTGCAAGTGGATAGCGATCATATGTCCCTCAATTGGAAAAACTCCCCTGCCGCCCAATAGCCGGGTGGCCTTGCCGCGGCCTTCCACATGGAAAGAAATCCCGTTGAAATCAGGCACGATCTTCATCGCGCCATTTACATTGCCGTCAGAGCCTTGTAGAATGCGCCTTCCCGCATGGGGAGTGACGGACACGATCCGCGGCGAACGGTGGGAACCATCACGTTGCGGCTCCCGGACGCTCCCGGATAATAACCATGCGGAGCGCAACGACAGGAGGCATAGGATGGCGTTGAATATCATTGAGAAAGAGATCAGCGGAGTCACGGTGCTGCAAGTCATCGGCCGCGTGACCCTGGGCGAGGAGAGCAACCAGCTCCGCACCCGGCTTAAGGACAGCCTGGCCCAGGGCAAAACGCGTCTGGTTCTGGACCTTGCCGAAGTAACCTACATCGACAGCGCGGGATTGGGCACGCTGGTGGCGGGATTCACCTCCGCCCAGAACCAGGGCGCCAACCTGAAGCTGGCCAACCTCACCAAGCGCTTTAACGAGCAATTGCACATTACTAAATTAGTAACAGTATTTGATGTTTATAATAGCGTCGAGGATGCTGTCAAATCCTTCGAATCAGCGTCGTGACCGCGCCACCGCGCAGGCTGTCACTCTGATTTTCAACGCCGCCCCGAGGGACTGTGCCCTCCGCGGAAGACGTCGCCGGCTGCTACGGAGACCGCAACCTGATCCCCGAGGTGCCCCGCGAGATTTACGCACCGCAAATCCATGGGAGGAAATATGGGTCATCAGATTGGTTGGGGTCTCATGCTGGTTTTCGTGGGAGGAATACTGAACGGCAGCTTTGCCGCTCCCATGAAGCGGCTTTCCGCGTGGCGATGGGAGAATATCTGGCTGCTTTGGGCCGTTACGGGGTTGTTGATTCTTCCCTGGGCCATCGCTGTGGCTACAGTTCCGCACCTTGGCGGGGTGATTCAGCAATCGTCTGCCGCAGTACTGGTGAAGGTTGCCCTCTTTGGATTTGCCTGGGGTGTAGGCGGCTTGTTATTCGGTCAGGGGATCGCACGCGTGGGGTTGGCGCTGGGATTTGCGGTGATTCTCGGCATCACTTCCTCATTCGGAGCGCTCGTGCCGCTGGCGATTCTTCATCCGGACCAATTGGGTAGCCGGCAGGGACTGGCTCTGATCGCGGGTACGGTGGTCATGACCGTGGGATTGGTCTTCCTGGCGGTGGCGGGGAAGAGGCGCGAGCACGACCAGGCTTCCGGCGCGGCAGCCTCGGAACGTGCCGGATTCGGCGTCGGGCTCCTCATCTGCATTCTTGCCGGCGTCTTTTCCTCAATGCTCACTTTCGCTTTTGTTTTTGGCCAACAAGTGCAGGATCTCTCGCTTCAGGCGGGGGCTTCGTCCGCGATGTCGGGCAATGCCATCTGGGCGCTTACCGTGAGCTTCGGTTGCCTGCCCAACGTGGCATACTGCATCTACCTATTGAACAAGAACCACACCTGGGGTGTATACCGGGAGAAATCGGGGGGCGTTGGCTACGCGATAAGCGCGGCCCTGATGGGAGTGCTCTGGTATAGCGGCCTGGTGGTTTACGGCATGGGCACCGCCGCGTTGGGTGCACTGGGCAAAATCGCTGGGTGGCCCGTGTTCATGACCGTTGATATCATCGCCGGCATCGGATGGGGATTCCTCGGCGGCGAATGGAAAGGGGCCAGCCGCAAAGCCCTCACGTACTGTCTGACCGGGATCGCCATCCTGCTCATCGCCATCGGCGTGATCAGTTATGGCAACGCCTGATAGGGGTTGTGGGCTTCCTAACTGAGCGCAGCGTGC
>JARLGN010000528.1 GCA_031292775.1 Acidobacteriota bacterium
ACCTTCCTGACTGCTCCACTTAAAAAGTCAGTATAATGCTCACCGGTTTTTGTTGACGCTTATGACCCATTGTTCGACCGCACAGGAAATGCGGGGTTCTTGTGTCCGCTAATTGAATCAGGAGATCGCAAATGAAAGCTCTGAAAAACAGACAAGTTCTCAGCGCCGGTAAGTGGACTTTGAATATCAGCCTGGTGGCCATGGCACTGTCACTGCCCATTATCGGCGTGTTGGGGGGCGTGCAAGTAAACGCGCAGACGGCGGCACAGGTGGCGGAAATCGCCAAGTCTCTCAACGGTCCTTCCCAAATGGTGGTTGAGCGCCTGGCGCAGCTCAATCAGCTTTCGGCGGAAGAATGGCGGTATCACCCTGGCGATATGGCCCATGGAGAATCGCCGGACCTGGACGACTCAGCGTGGCCGTTGGTGAAGCCCCGCATGGAAGCGCCGCAGGACGCCGTGTGGTTTCGTCGCTGGGTTGAAGTTCCCCAAAATCTGAAAGGCTACGACCTGACGGGCGCGCGTGTATGGTTCAGGTTCGCGGTGGACGCCAATGGGCCGGTGCCGGAGATTTTCTACTTTAACGGGCGGCGCGTGGCTTTGGGTGATGACCTGGAACCCATAGTCCTCCTTGACCGGGCGAAGCCGGGCGATAAGGTGCTGGTGGCCGTCAAGTTGTTGCACACGGTGGATAAGAAGATATTTACCGGGTCGGAATTGAGAATCGATTTCGCGGAAAACCGGCCGAATCCGGAAGACCTACGGCTCGAGATCATGTCGACAGCGTCGCTGATTCCCAGCCTTTCGAAGGATGTTGCAGCGGACACGGCAACGCTGGAAAAGGCCGCAGCCGCAGTTGATCTGGCGGCGCTGGACGCGAAGGATCAGGCGAAGTTTGACGCGTCGTTGAAACAGGCTCAGGCAACCATCGAAGGACTGAAGCCCATGCTGCAGCAAGCCACACTGCACTTGTCAGGAAACTCGCACATTGACGCGGCATGGCTGTGGCCATGGACCGAGACGGTGGACGCCGTCAAGAGGACTTACAGCACCGCATTGCAATTGATGAATGAATATCCCGATTACACGTTCACCCAGTCGGCCGCGCAGTACAACGCCTGGCTTGCGGATAAGTATCCGCAGGTCAATGAGGAGATCAAGCAGCGCATCAAGGAAGGGCGTTGGGAAATTGTGGGTGGCATGTGGGTCGAACCGGACCTGAATATGCCCGACGGCGAGTCGCAGGTTCGCTCACTGTTGGTGGGCAAGCGCTGGTACCGAAAAGAATACGGAGTGGATGTCCGCATCGGCTGGAACCCCGATTCCTTTGGATACAACTGGCAGCTTCCGCAGATCTACAAGAAATCCGGCATGGACTATTTCGTTACTCAGAAAATGACGTGGAACGACACCAACCAGCTCCCCTTCAAGTTGTTCTGGTGGGAGTCCCCGGACGGAAGTAAGGTGCTTACGTATTTCCCGCACGACTATGCCAATGACAATCTGCACTTGCTGCGCCTCTCGACCGATCTGGCGACAGCGCGGAAGCTGGCTCCGGGAATGACGGAGATGATGGACCTTTACGGCGTTGGCGATCACGGCGGCGGTCCAACGCGGGCGATTCTGGACGAAGGCATGCACTGGATGCAACCGGACAAGGTTGTGCCGAAGATGTCATTCGGGACGGCGCAGAGCTACTTCGCGGGGATCGAGAGCAAGCTGGCAGCGGATTCCCCCGTATGGGATTACGCCTCGATTGCCAAAGGATACAAACCTCCGGCAGTACCCCCAGAAGGTCAGGTGGCGATTCCAACGTGGAAGAGCGAGATGTACTTCGAGTACCACCGCGGCGTGATGACCACGCAGGCCAACCACAAGCGCAACATGCGGGAGAGTGAAGAATGGGCGCTGAATGCAGAGAAATATGCGTCGCTGGCGTGGCTCGAAGGCAAACCCTATCCGGCCGATGAGCTGACGGAGGCATGGAAGAAAATTACCTTCAATAACTTCCATGACCTGGCCGCGGGTTCCGGAATCGGGATCATCTATAAGGAAGCACAACAGGATTACGACCAGGTGCGTTGGGCCACGAATGAGATTTCGCAAAAGGCACTGAAGACGCTGGCGTCCGAAGCAAACACCAAGGTTACGGCGGGCGTGCCCGTGCTGGTCTTCAACCCCCTGGCCTGGGAGCGCTCGGGAATGGTAACTGTGGACGTGCAGATGCCTGGGCCTGCGGCGGGCGGCGTGACGGTCCTGGATGCGGCCAATCGTGTTGTGCCGTCCAAGGTCTTGCAGAGCGACATGAAGACCAACAGCTACCGGCTGCTTATAGCAATCAGGGAGGTTCCGTCACTGGGATACAAAGTGCTCCACGTGGTCCCCGGCCCGAAGCCATTCGCAAGCGATCTGCATGCGGAAGGGCTAACGATAGAGAATTCCGCGCTGAAGGTCACCGTGGACAAGCAAACCGGCTGCACCACCAGCCTCTACGACAAGAAGACGAAATTTGAGGCGCTGGCGCCCGGCGCGTGCGGCAATCAGTTGCAGACGTTCAAGGACCTGCCGAAAGAGTACGACGCGTGGAACATTGACCCCGGCACGCTCGATCATGTCACTCCGATTGAGAATACCGATTCGGTTGAACTGATTGAGAAGGGACCTCTGCGTGGTGTGATTCGAGTGACGCGCACCTGGCAGAACTCAAAGTTCGTGCAGGATATTACGCTCGTCGCGGGCGCGGACCAGGTGGACGTGGTTAATGACATCGATTGGCATGAGACGCATGTGCTGCTGAAGGTCGCGTTCCCACTCGCCGCAACCAGCGACATGGCGACCTACGAAATTCCTTATGGCAGCATTCAGCGGCCAACCACGCGCCACAATACTTGGGAGCAAGCGCAGTTTGAAGTGCCGGCGATGCGCTGGGCCGACTTGAGCGATGGACAACATGGCTTCAGCCTGTTGAATGAATCAAAGTATGGGTACGACGACAAGGACAATGTGTTGCGTCTCTCGTTGCTGCGCTCGCCGACGTGGCCTGACCCGGAGGCCGACCGCGGGCATCATCACTTCAGCTACGCCCTTTATCCGCACGGGGGTGACTGGAAGCAGGCGCTGACTGTGCGGCACGGCTACGAATACAACTACAAACTCCAGGCGATGCAGGTGGAAGCGCACACGGGCAGCCTGCCAGCAGAACATGCGTATGCAACCGTGACACCGGAAAACGTGGTTCTGACCGCCGTCAAGAAAGCTGAGGACAGTGATAGCCTGATCTTCCGCGTCTATGAATGGGCGGGCAAAACGGGCGATGTCGTCATTCGTCTACCGAAGGGTGCGACAGGAGCCACCGTCACAAATCTCATGGAAAAGCCGGAGGGAGCGGCGTTGAGAATCGTGGATAATACGGTCACGGCGCCAATACACCCATATGAAATCCTGACCGTGCAGGTGAACTATTCTGTGAAACCGTAGTGGCAAGGAGCGGTCCATGCAGACTCTACATCGAGTCGAATGGCGCACAGCATTTGCGAGCCTCAGTAGAGTCGGACCGCATCGCGGTATTTCTGAGCGACTGGTTTGGCGGCACCGCGTCGCAGGCTGACGAATGGATGCAAAATTACGGTACTGGCCGCGAAGTGAAACCCCACGATCGGCTGCAGGGCGTGCTTCGCCTCCAGCTATTGGAGGGTAAGCAAGTGCCTTGATCACGGTCGCCGTCGCGAAATCGTGCGCCATCAGATTCAAGAGATGACGCGCATCGAGCAAGTGTAGCGCAGACCTTTGTTGTTAAGGTCTGCGGCTCTTCATCAGGTGCTTGCCCTCAAATTCGGTGGGACTGTGTTGAGATTTATAGTAATCGCGGGGAAAGCCGCGGACCTCATGTGACGAAGTTAACATGGATGGGCAGGATGGACAGGATAATAAGGCGGAGAATAGAAGCAAGCGTAGCGCGGGCCTCAAGTGCGAAGGCCCGCGCTTCGACTTGGCATTTTAGGAATCGCTTGACCGCCGGTTGTTAACGCTGGGCGGGGACGCCGAACCCGATTCTACGCCGGGCCTTTTCCGGCGGTCTCATGAGTTCCCGGATGGCGTCAAACACAACTTTGAATTGCGTGTCGTATTTCCTTTCCATATCGTCCAGGCGCAGGGCCAGATCGCGATTCGACGCCAGCATTTCCCTGAGTTTGACGAAAGCGCGCATGATGGCGATATTCACCTGGACGGCCCGCTGGCTGTGGAGCACGCTCGAGAGCATAGCAACACCCTGCTCAGTAAAGGCCAGGGGGTTGTAGCGCCTGCCTCCCCACGAGCTTGAGGTCGCATTTTGCGACCTCAAGATTGCTGATTCTTCCTCGCTCAGGACAAGCACGAAGTCCTCCGGGAAGCGGTCCCGGTTGCGCTTCACCTGTTCGTTGAGGCGTTTGGTTGTAACGCCATATAGCTCTGCCAAGTCCGCATCCAACATAACCTTTTGCCCGCGAATCAGCAGGATTCGTCCCTCGATGCGTTCCGGCGGGACCAACAAACTTGAGGTGCCAATTTGTGACTTCAAATTCTCCACGGTTCCCTCTCCCCCCGCGATCAGAAACACGCATGGATACCCCGTCGCCATAAGAATGGCAAAGATCTTGGTGTACCCTTCCAACATCGGCGCCCGCAGATGGATTCCCGAATTCTCACGGGCGTAACCGGGACAATTCGGTCGGGCTGGGCGCCAGCTACAAGTTGGCCGCAGGGCGATTTTTGCACTCGATTCATTTTCGGCAATGCGAAGGCAAAGCATGAATAATTCTGGCGGATTAAACGTGGGGGCATGGCCACTACGTGAGCGGTACGCGAAGCACATCTTGCGCCGGGAGGGGTGCGTGTACCAACGACATGCACGCCGAGAGAACGATACCAGATGCCCGGTTGGACATTGAATTCCAAGTCGCTCGCGTGTACATTACCGGTCGTGCGAAAATCGAAACACTTCAATTCCCGACTAGGTGACCGATGAAAGCAACGCGATATGCGCTGATGATCATTTTCCTCCTATCCTCTGCGTCGGCCCAAGAAAAGCCCGATTTTTCCGGCCTTTATCTGCTGAACCCGCCTAAGGTCGGCAAACACGAAAAAGCTTCACCACGCAGCTAC
>JARLGN010000529.1 GCA_031292775.1 Acidobacteriota bacterium
CGCCCACCAGTAATGTCCAAGTCGTTTCCGCATTTGGCACCACCTCCCAATCCGAGCTGGAATGTCCATCTTGACCTTCCAACCTCTCTGAGTATACACGCCTTCGCGTACCCGTCTCGATCCACTCAATCATGGTTAGAGGGTCAGTTATAATCGTGCGCCAAATGGGGTTTCCAGGTGTTGTGCTCCATCTGAGCCTGAGTCAGGCCATGGCGGGTTAGTCAAGTCAGCATATTCTTCACTGTCAGGTCTACGTGCTCTGCCTGGTCTTGTTTCCTCTCCGTAAATCCATCCCTGCTAAGGGGGAGTACCTCCCGACGTGCTGTCCTCCCAGCAACCCTTCGTGTAAGGACGCACTTCCGGCATGTGGAGTCTCATTTAAAGGCAGTGGGTGACTTCGTCGATACTTAGAGCTCTGGCTCTGGTGGGGAGTTCAAGAATTCGAATCCTGCCTGACCAACTTGGGCCGAGTCAGCCGTACCTACCCAAACCACGCGCGCTTTAATGAAGCTGGGGGGTTCGGTAGAAAGAAGGAGGCCCACGGGTTGGCCCGGAGCCAGGGTGGCGTTGGATTGCAGTCGCAAGCCAGTAGGGGAGAGGTCAACGGTGGTAGCGTGTCCGGCCTCGTCATTCTCGATCACGAGAATTACAGACATTTGGATCCGCTTACGCTCCGACGGGCGCCTATCTGATTGAGAGTCCTCAGGCATGTCTTCAGGATACATGCAGACGGGCGGATAATCAACGGACCTGTTTGGCGTTCGATGCGGTGACTAAAGCGATCTTTGCACAATGGGGCGCTGAAGCCTCTCCCTAAAACCGCCGGCTGGCGCATGGCGAGCACAGCCATGCGACTCGCGATCTTCGCCGCGTGCGCAGATACCTTCTACGTGCTCATCGGCGGACGGCATTTCAAGCCCAAGCTGCCTTGATCATTTTCGAAACGCAGGGCTGCGCTTGCCCTGCGCCAGCCTGCGGGGTTTTGTAGGGCCGAACAGCGTTCGGCCTCTTGGACGGCGTCGTGGTCGAGTTGAAGCCCGCGATCGTTGACCAGGTGGGCCACAACCTCCTGGGCAACGCCGGTGGTAAACGCTTCGCGATAGGCCAAACCATCGCCCAGATCGGCAGCCCGATGGCGCTGAAAGAATGGTCCGTGAGCGTCCTTGGCCGTGCCCACGCACCATTCGCTCCAAGCACCACCGAACGTCCGAATCTGCCGTTCGAACTCTTCAACCATTTCATCACGATTGATTAGCATGGCGGTCCTCCTTGGACATCGAAACGTGTGTAACGTGGTGCCTATCCCCGGGTTCCCCCAAAAATAAAAGGCTCCTGACCCCTTTTCCTTTGACCCCTTTTCCTTCTTTTCCTTCTTCAAGAATAAAAGGCTCCTGACCCCTTTTCCTTCCTGACCCCTTTTCCTTCTCCCCTGACCCCTTTTCCTTCTCCTGACCCCTTTTCCTTCTTGACCCCTTTTCCTTCTTCGGTGCGCAAGCACCGCAAAGCCCTCGCCACCGGCACAACGCACCTTCAGGGCAGGGCCGAGCCCCAAGAGCAAGCCGCACAGCTACTGCTACGTGCCAGCCTGCCAACGACAAGCCGCATAGTTAACGCTGTGCGCCAGCCAGCCTTCAATGCTCAACATATAGAACTTCCACGGCCACAAGAGCCTTCCCTCCTTTCAGGTCGATCTCATCTGAGGCGCCCATGCCGGGATCAAGGAACTCATCTTTGGTCGCAGGGCGATTGTAAACTTTCAGTCGGTATTTAGCCCTGATCCAGAGGGTCCCTCCCTCATGATAAACCGAACACAGATTATAGGATTGGTCCGCTTTGAAGGTACAATCGAACCACGCCCCGCCGTCGGGTCCCCCGGACCACATCGCCGACTCCGGCACGGCAGCGGGACGAGTCGGGGCAGTGACAACTCCAGGACGGCAGCCTATTAAAAAGAATTCTAGTATAACTAGCAGCAGTGCCAGATTCTTCATAGCCCACCTCCGGCCAGTCAATATATAATCTTGGTTGTCACTACTTCTTTCAAAGATTTTGCCTCCTTCATTTTCCCGTCGTCATAGGAATAGGCGCTCCACCATTGGTAAAGCAAGGTATACAGATTAAATAAAGATTTTGGAGTTGAATACCACGGCCCATGCGACATTGAATGCCCGGCGGCAGTCATGGTTTCGCAGAATAAGGTTCCGCAGTTGTGATTCATGAGACTATACTTTTCCCGATTGGGATCTGCGTTCTCCTCCAATCGACGTTGGAGCTCCTTTAGAAGAGCTGCATCGGTCTCGTCATCCTCGTCAAAATAGAGCGCCTCCACTGGGCCGTCTTGGCTGGCTGGCGCATGGCGAGCACAGCCATGCGACTCGCGATCCTCACCGCGTGCGCGCATACCTTCTATGGGCTCATCGACGGATGTAATTTCGAGCCCCCGCTGCCTTGATCATTTTTCGAAACGCAGGGCTGAGCTCGCCCTGCGCCAGCCGGCCCCGCCATCCTCAAAAGCGCATTTTTGCACACGTTCCATGTACCCTTTCCGGGGCGCCAATGGTTGCGGATGGTATTTTCCGATGCAAACTGCGCCACCGCCTTCGCCACCCAGGGCACTGAATCGTACGGCCTGCTGCGCCAGCCCACCGGGACCGCCAAATTCCACCCGGTAATGGATCAAGGTTTGAATAATTTCCCGCCACAACGAAAGCCGACAAAGTCGTTCTTGTAGGCAGGGGCGCCGCCGTCGCGGTACGATGCACGGACGTACTTGAGATCGTGGAGACAGGACGCGCCACGCAGAACGCGGAATTTCCCGCTTGCCGCCCCTGGGGGATCTTGATGCGGGCTGATCTGGTAGTAGTTCTCGTCATACCAATCATTCACCCATTCCTCAACGTTCCCCAAAATGTCGAACAGCCCGAACCTGTTGGCCCCCAGTTGGGCCACTTCCTGCGTCGCTTCGCCGCTGTTGTTTAAGTACCAGGCAACATCCTCGAGGGGGCCGTATCGCTGCCCGGTGCTCCCGGCGCGGGCGGCGTATTCCCACTCCGCCTCCGTGGGCAGCCGGCCACCTGCCCAGCCGCAGAACGCCGTCGCATCATCCCACGTTACCTCGACCATGGGCATGTCCGGATTTTCCCAGTCCGCGTTAAAAACCGGTGCGTCCGGCATCCGCGCTCCTTTGCTTCCAACAAACCTCTTGTACGCCGCCACCGTCACTTCCGTCTGCCCCAGCCACAATCCCTTCGTGATGGTTACTTGATGAGCGGGCTTCTCCTCAGCGCGACAGTCGGTGCCTCCCGGCGAACAGCCCATCTGAAAGCTGCCCGGCGGAATCCACACGTACTTTAGACCATCCTTGGGATTGACCCTCGACTTCGCCGCCAATTCTCTGGTTACTGCGGACGAAGACACGTCCCCTTTTATCGATCCCTGAGGACGGGGATGTTCCTCTGCGGCCCCGGCGGGAATATCCACTTCCCGCGCACAGCGAATGCCCAGGTTGGAGTCCCGGCTGGCCGGATCCCACCCGGTGCGGTAGGATGCGATCGCGAACCCGGAACCGTAATACCAGGAGCCGCCACGAATAACGCGGTATTGGCCGCTCTGCGAGCCTCGCGGATCCCGCCCGGGGCTGGTGGCGTAATAGGAATCTCCGTACCAGTCCTGCACCCATTCAAAAGCGTTCCCGAGCGTGTCATAGAGATTCCAGGCGTTGGCGCGTTTCTGGGCCACATCATGCGTTCTTTGGACGCTGTTGTCGATGTACCAGGCAACCGCATCAATGGGGCCGTAGCGCTGCTCGGTGCTCCCGGCGCGCGCGGCGTATTCCCACTCCGCCTCTGTGGGCAGCCGGCCTCCTGCCCAGCCGCAGAAGGCCGTTGCGTCATCCCAGTTTACGTTCACGATGGGCATGTCCGGCTTCCTCCAGCCCTCGTTGAAAACCGGCGGGTCCGGCATCTGCGCTCCTTTGCTTCCAGCAAACCTCTTGTACGCCGCCACCGTCACTTCCGTCTGCCCCAACCAGAAACCTTTCGTAATGGTCACTGGGTGCGACGGTTTCTCGTCATCGCTGCATTCCGCTTCATCGGATGTGCAGCCCATGGCAAAAGTCCCGGGAGGAATCCACACGTATTTGAGGCCGTCTTGCGGGTTCGTCCTAACCGTCCCTGGCGCGGGCGCATTCGCGGCGGACGGCTTTGCAGTCTCAGGCGTCTCTTCGGAGTGATGTTGTTCGCACGCACCTGTCCAATAGGCCAGCGCCAACATCAAAGCTACAAGCACACAACGCCTCTTTATGCCCATGGGATGGGTCCTCCGCGGGAAATCCTGTCGGCGTGCATCTTATCACTGGTCGCTCGGGGTTTTGAAAAGCCATGCCTTGAAACAGCGGACGAAAATCAAGCGAGCAGCGCTACGCCTGCACGCCAGCTACCCCATTTTCGCGGGTCGTGGCGGAGCGACAATTTGGCGCTAGAATCGGACATTAAGCAGGTCTGTGGAAAGCCGAACATTAACAGCCACAAGCAATATTAAGCACTACCAATGGCTTATAATCGATTGTCAATGATTTAATTCCCCGGTGCCGACAACCTCTCCACCGCGCGGGGCCATCTCTCTCGTGCCTGCCTGCTTGCCAATCCATCGAGCACTGGATTTCGGGCGCGAATCAAGCGAGAATCCTCCTCGCTGCTCTATTTCGAAAGGTGACTCCGCATATGCCGCATTCGCTGAGATGCTGTCTTCCTTTTCTGTTCATCATCGTTCTTGCCGGTCCGGTCCTCGCGACGGATCAGACTCCGGTGCAGAAGGCCTGGGATGTTCTGGATGTGGGGTTGAAGGAAAAGAGTCTTGCCAAGCGCCATGATGCTGTCCACGCTCTGGGGTTGCTGGCGGGAGACTCCAAGGCTGTTGCCATGGCGGAAGCGGCCCTGGAGGACCACGCCGTGGAGGTTCGCGAGGCAGCAGCGACCACCTTGGGTCGATTGCAATCGACCGCATCGATTCCCAAGCTGCAGCTCGCACTGAACGACAAGGAACTCCCCGTGGTTCTGGCGGCGGCCCATTCCCTGTGGGCACTTCATGACAAACGGGGCTATGAGGTTTACTACGAAATCCTGCTCGGTGAACGCAAGGGAGGAAAAGGATTGATTGCCGGGCAGGAAGAGATGTTCAAGGACCGCAAAAAGCTCGCCCAATTTGGATTTGAGGAAGGGATTGGATTCAGCCCCTTCACCAGCATCGGCTGGGAAGTCTTCAAAATGGTCCGCAAGGATGATGTGTCGCCGGTGCGGGCGGCAGCCGCGGAGGTTTTGGCCGACGATCCTGACCCCCGCAGCGGCAGGGCATTGCTGCTGTCCTGTACCGATAAAAGCTGGATGGTCCGCGCGGCGGCGCTGGATGCCCTGGCGAGACGCGGTGACCGGGCCTATCTCAACGATATTGAGCCCCACACAGCCGATGAGAAAGACGTGGTGCGCTACACTGCCGCTGCCGCCGTCATCCGGTTAAGCGGACCTCGGGCGGGAATCAGGCTTCCGGCAGAGAAGGACCGGAACGGTCTCCCTCTTGTACCCGGCAACGCCGGAAAATAAGGGCGGTACCTTTAATCTGGTAAAAGCAGACAGAACATGGATAGACAGGATGGACAGGATAAGGAATTGAAACACCAATATCAGCCCTTGATGGGAATAGAGGCTTTCCGGCAGGCGTATCCAGACTATACCTGACGCCACAAATAAACGCGGATCAATGCTACCAATACCCAGTGTTTATGGGGCGTTGCTTCCTCAACATGGCAATTATTTATGACGCTCTGTATATTCAGCTCTTTTGGTTTTGCCCTTTATCGTGTAAATCCTGTCCATCCATGTAAATAACAGCGCCCTTTATTTTCCAACCTCCGCGCCTTCGCGCGTTTGCGGCAAGACCTGAGGGGTCAGGTGAGGAACCACGGGGATCAACCGGCCGTCTGCCACTCGATATTCCATTCCCCGCCAGCGAACCCGGTTCCAAACCAGGCTATTTAACCAGATTATAAAGGCGAAAGCGTCCCAGAAGGGCACCAGCCACCAGCGGCGTTTCAGCAAATCGTCGTGCAGTCCCCGGATGCCCATGGTCCACACTACAGCCATGCGAAGAACCAAATAGGCAGCCACAAAACCCAACGCTAGAAGGCGCGTGGGGGCGACAAGTGCGGCCAGAATCGTCCACGGCAAACCCTGGGTTACGATAAGCCCCAAATAGCCCAAGGGCCGTGATTGGCGAGCCATGATGGCCCAGCGCAGGCGTTGAATAAAGAACTCCGGCAGGCTCTGGGGGCAGCACCAGGTTTTGACCGAACCATCGACCAGCACCACTTGATGCCCACGCGCGGCAGTGCGGCTGCCAAGCTCGTAATCGTCCGCGGCTTCGTCGGCAAGTGCTTCAAATCCGCCGATTTCCCTTAGGCACTCGCGTCGGATTCCCACTGTGGCGCCCAGGGAGAAGCGCACTCCCTCCAGTTGCCGGGCCATCAGGACAGCCGGCATGAAATCAGTGCTA